>CAJOHT010000071.1 GCA_905234305.1 uncultured Ruminococcus sp.
GTTCACTCAACGAAGCGCTGGCAGGCAGACCGCTCAACACGGTAAACCAGCCGTTCGCCCAGACCTTTGCGGCGTCGTTCGGAGAACTCGGACTTTTAATGCCCGATATGCTGACAGCGGTTATGGACGCGTGCGGAGAAGCGTCGGGTATGAATATATACACCTCGGGCGCTTTAAGGCTCCTGTATCACAGCGGGCTCGACCTTATTTCCGCAAGGAACATTATGGAGTTTCTAAACGACAGCGGAGAATGTGAAAAGCTGCTTGGTAATGTTCCCGATACTGTTAACATTTATATAGGCAAAGAAAATCCCGCGCCGCTTTTAAGGAAAAGCTCCTTAATAAGCTGCAGGTATTATATAGAAAATCAACCCGCTGGGGCGCTCGCGCTTATAGGTCCGACGCGCGTCGACTATCGGAACGCGGTTTCGCTTATTGATTTTACCGCGAAAACCGTTTCCGAGCTTATCAGCGAATTAGTAAGAAAGGGATGATAAAATGGCTGACGATAAAGCAAAAGAGGCTGTTACCACTGAAACCGCAGAGGAAGAAACGGTAAAGGAAACGCCTGAAAATGAAAAGAAAGCGGATAAAAAGAAAACCAAAAAGGATAAATCCGCCGAAAAAATCAAGGAGCTTGAGAAAGCCTTAGAGGAAGAAAAGGATAAGCGTATGAGGCTTGCCGCCGAATATGACAATTACCGTAAGAGAACCTCGGCTGAAAAGCTGAGCATCTACGATGACGCTACCGCTAAAACGGTTGAGGAGCTTCTCCCCGTAGCCGACAGCCTTACAATGGCGATGCAAAATCTGGACAACGCTCCCGAAGAATTCCGAAAAGGAATCGAGCTTGTCGGCAATCAGCTTAAAACCTCGCTCGAAAAGTTGAAAATCGAAGCATTCTGCGAGGTAGGCGATGATTTTGACCCTAATCTTCACAACGCTGTAGCTAAAATCGAAAGCGAAGATTTTGAAGAAAACAAAATCTCCGCGGTATTCCAAAAGGGTTATAAAAAAGGCGATAAAATTATTCGCCACGCGATGGTTCAGGTTGCTAACTGTGACTGACCAAACAACATCAATTAAGAAATAATATAAAACATTGCATAATTTATGGAGGTAATTATTATGGCAAAAACAATAGGTATAGACTTAGGTACAACAAACTCTTGCGTAGCGGTTATTGAAGGCGGCGAGCCCGTTGTTATCGCTAACGCGGAAGGTTCAAGAACAACTCCGTCCGTAGTAGCTTTCTCTAAGGACGGCGAAAGAATGGTAGGTCAGGTAGCTAAACGTCAGGCTATCACTAACCCCGATAAAACAGTTTCTTCTATCAAGAGAGAAATGGGTTCAGCTTATAAAGTAAACATCGACGGAAAGAACTACACTCCCCAGGAGATTTCCGCTATGATCCTTCAGAAGCTCAAGGCGGATGCTGAGGCATATCTCGGCGAAAAGGTAACTCAGGCTGTTATCACCGTTCCCGCATACTTCACCGACGCTCAGCGTCAGGCGACTAAGGACGCGGGTAAAATCGCGGGACTCGACGTTAAGCGTATCATCAACGAACCTACAGCCGCGGCTTTATCCTACGGCGTAGATAAGGAAAATGACCAGAAGGTTATGGTATACGACCTCGGCGGCGGTACTTTCGACGTAAGTATTATCGAAATGGGCGACGGCGTTCAGGAAGTTCTCGCGACAGCGGGTAACAACCGTCTTGGCGGCGACGACTTCGATAAGAGAATCATCGACTGGATGGTAAAGGAATTTAAAACATCCGACGGAGTGGATCTAAGCTCCGATAAGATGGCTATGCAGAGATTAAAGGATGCTGCGGAAAAGGCTAAGATCGAGCTTTCGGGCGTTACCTCAACAGCTATCAATCTCCCCTTTATCACAGCTGACGCAACAGGTCCCAAGCATATGGATCTAACCCTCTCGAGAGCTAAGTTCGACGAGCTTACAGCTGACCTCGTAGAGGCTACAATGGGTCCCGTACGTTCGGCTCTTTCCGACTCGGGCTTACAGATAGGCGAAATCGACAAGGTTCTTATGGTCGGCGGTTCCTCGAGAATTCCCGCTGTACAGGACGCGGTTAAGAAGCTCATCGGCAAGGATCCGTTCAAGGGTATTAACCCTGACGAATGCGTTGCTATCGGCGCAGCTATTCAGGCAGGCGTTCTCGGCGGCGAGGTAGACGGACTTCTTCTTCTCGACGTTACTCCGCTTTCACTTGGTGTTGAAACAATGGGCGGCGTTATGACTAAGATTATCGACAGAAATACAACTATCCCGACTAAGAAGAGCCAGATTTTCTCAACAGCGGCGGATAACCAGACTCAGGTTGAAATCAACGTTCTTCAGGGTGAGCGCGAGTTCGCGAGAGATAATAAGCAGCTCGGACTCTTTGCTCTTACTGGAATCGCTCCCGCTATGAGAGGCGTTCCCCAGATTGAGGTAACATTCGATATCGACGCTAACGGTATCGTTAACGTAAGCGCTAAGGATTTAGGCACAGGACGCGAGCAGGCTATCACAATCTCCTCCTCAACTAATATGAGCAAGGAAGATATCGACAAGGCGGTTAAGGAAGCCGAGCAGTTCGCGGCAGAAGATAAGAAGCGCCGAGAGGAAATCGACGCTAAGAACGAAGCCGAAAATATGGTATACCAGGCTGAGAAGCTCATCAACGAGAACGGCGACAAGCTCGAGCAGGCTGACAAGGATACGATTTCCGCTAAGGCAACCGCTCTTAAGGACGCTATCGCCAAAAACGACAAGGGACTTATCGATACGGCTAAGGAAGACCTGCAGAAGTCTCTCTATGACGTAAGTGCTAAACTTTATCAGCAGGCCGCTCCTCAGGGCGCTCCCACAGGTCAGCCGGGACCCGATATGGGTGCTGATCCGAACGCGGGCAATGCCGCGGGCGGCGCGGATAATGTTTACGACGCCGACTTTACTGACGTTGACGATAATAAATAATCAATACTGTTGTATAAAGTGGTGCGGGGCAACCCGCGCCGCTTTAGACGCTGTATTAATTAAAAATTAAGAATTATGAGTTTCACAATTCTTAATTCTTAACTCCAAAGAGGGGATTTTATGGCAGATAAAAGAGATTACTACGAGGTCTTGGGCGTTAACAAAGGCGCTTCGGACGATGAGATAAAAAAAGCGTACAGAAAAAGCGCTAAACAGTATCATCCCGACCTTCACCCTGGCGACAAAGTCGCGGAAGAAAAATTTAAAGAGATCAACGAGGCGTACGAGGTCCTCTCGGACTCCGAGAAACGCGCGCGCTACGACCAGTACGGTCACGCGGGAGTCGATCCGAATTTCGGCGCGGGCGGCGGCAGTCCGTTCGGTCAGGATATGGATATCGGCGATATATTCAACAGCTTCTTCGGCGGTTTCGGAGGCTTCGGCGGAGGCAGACGGCAAAACCCAAATGCTCCGCGCCGCGGCAATGACGTAGAAACTCAGGTCGTTATTTCCTTTGAGGAAGCGGCTAAGGGCTGTAAAAAAACTGTTTCCTATAACAATATAATTACCTGCGAAGACTGTCACGGAACAGGCGCCCAGAAGGGCACTCAGGCTAAAACCTGCTCCGCCTGCTCGGGAACGGGACGCGTAACGGTAAGCCAGCGCTCACCGTTCGGCGTAGTCCAGACCCAGCGCGCTTGCGACGCGTGTCACGGCAAAGGTAAAATTATAGACACTCCATGTAAAACCTGCCACGGAAACGGCAGATTAAGAAAAGCGAAAAAGGTAGACATAACAATTCCCGCGGGAATTTCCGACGAACAAATTTTAAATGTCGGTGGACACGGCAACAGCGGTATAAACGGCGGTCCCGCAGGCGATTTACATGTATTTATAAAAATCAAACCTCATGAGATTTTCGAGCGCAGAGGCGACGACATATGGTGCGAGATGCCGATTACCGTCGCTCAGGCTATTCTCGGAAGCGAGGTAACGGTTCCGACGCTCGACGGCAAGGTAAGCTACTCCGTACACGAGGGAACTCAGCCGGGCGACGTATTTAAGCTAAAGGGCAAGGGTATCCCCCACTTAAACGGACGCGGACGAGGCGACCAGTATGTTAAGATGAATATTGAAATCCCCCGCGGACTCAGTTCTAAACAGAAAAAATCAATCCAGGATCTCCATAGTATCTTTACAGATAAAAACTATTCAAAACAGCGTTTTTTCCGCGAAAAAATAAAAAAATTATTCGGATAAATCCGTATATAGTTAAAGCAGGCACAACCTCGAATTGTGCCTGCTTTTAGTTTATTTTAGCATATTCTCTATTTCTTCTGCCGCCTGAGCCATATAATCGCCCTCAAAGTTCTCGATAGTTCCGCTGTCAACCGCTTTGGCAAGCTCGGGATCTATCGGCAGCTTAGCGAGTACCTTTGTATTATACTGCTCGGCAATTTTATCAATATTGCTGTCACCGAAAATCTGATGTTTTTTTCCGCATTCGGGACACATAAAGTAGCTCATATTCTCGACAATTCCGAGAATTGGTACGTTCATCATCTGAGCCATTTTAACCGCTTTTTCGACAATCATCGAAACAAGCTCCTGCGGAGAAGTAACGATAATAATTCCGTCAATCGGAATACTTTGAAATACTGTCAAAGCTACGTCGCCCGTTCCAGGAGGCATATCGACAAACATATAGTCCTCGTTAGCCCAAATAACATCCGTCCAGAACTGCTTAACCGTTCCCGAGATAAGCGCGCCGCGCCAGATTACGGGGTCGGTTTCATTCTCGAGAAGGAGGTTTATCGACATAATATCGATACCCGTTTCGGAAGTTTCGGGGTAGATGCCGTCATCCGAGCCTTTAGCGCGAGAATGGATATTAAACGCCTTAGGTATAGACGGCCCCGTAATATCCGCGTCAAGTATAGCGGTTTTCTTACCTCTTCGGTTCATTGTAACGGCGAGAGTCGAAGTAACAAGGCTTTTTCCTACGCCTCCCTTACCCGAAATAACGCCGATTACCTTTTTAACCGAACTGAAGGGGTGGAGATTTTCGTGTAAATCCTGCGCAGCCGTACGGCTTGAGCAATTCTCAGAGCAGGAGGAGCAATTATTATCGCATCCCATTTTATATCATTCCTTTATTATAAAACTTAGTTTGTGGAAATCGAGGAAATAACCTGATTTGTAAGGTTCGAAAGCGCGGTATACTTAGCCATAGCCTTTTCATCGTCAACGTCAAACTCAACATCGGTAGGCGTTACTACTACAACCTTGCTTCCGTCGGATGCCGTAAGCACTTTCTTGGCGTTTAAATCGCCGTAGGAGTTATCTCCTGCTTTAAATGTATAAATCGAAAGCAACATACCGCTTCCCGAATTCTTATAGTTATACTTCTCGTAATAGGTAATGCAGTTGCCGTTATCGACCTCAACCGCACCGTTAGCCCACGCTGAGGGAACGGAAATATTATAAGGATTATCAAGCGCCTCGGTTTCCTTTTCGGTTTCTTCCTCGGTTTCTTCCTCAGTCTCCTCCTCAGTTTCCTCCTCGGTTTCTTCCTCGGTAGCCTTAGGTTTAGTAGTAGCAGCGGTCGTGCTTGTTTCATCCTCGGCGTTTACTCCCAGATTATCGAACTCGTCAAGTTTACAGCACGACATCGGAAGTCTGTCCTCGTTATTCAACAGAATATCGGTAACATAATAAACGTTATCGTTCTCAAGGAACTTCGCGAACTCCGTACGGATTTCGGTTCCCGTACTCTGGGAGAAATACAACTGCTCTGCTCCAGCGGGTACCGTGCATTTCCACATATTATCGTACTCCGCGCAGGGACTCGCGCTCTGTTCCTCGTCCTTATTCTTATACCTGTAGTTTACCGAAACATCAGCGCCCCAGTTATAAACTACGCCTTGGTCGTCCATAAGGTTAATATTAACCTACGGCTTATCGAAATTCTTCACCGTTATCTTTAGCGCCGAGTACGCCCGTCGCGAAAAGAATTCCGATAATTCCAGCTATAAACAAGACTCCTACAACTATCGACACACAGATAATTGCGATTTTCTTATTCCTTTTACGGCTTCCGTCGAAATCCTCGTTTTCGTCGTAAAAATACGGCTCAACGCTCCTGTCGATAAACGGATCGTCATAATTATCCTCGTAATCGGGCTTCGTGTATGACTTTCCGTTTTTTGTTTTACGTTTAAGCGGAACTACCCTTGTCGGCTCGCTGTCAGCGGGCATAACATAATCGTTGTTCTCTTCGGGCTCGTACGCTATCGGGCTATAGGTTCTTTTTTTGCCCGCCGTATCTATCGGCGCGCTTACGGGAAGAAGTTTCTCACCGCATACATAGCAGGCTTTATCGCCTGCCGAAACATAAGCGCCGCAATTAGGGCATCTTCTTTTTTTTGTCATTTTTATCACCTTTAATGTCGTATTTGCAGATTAATCGGTAGCCATATGCTCGCTGTCATCATCGTCATCAGCCTGAGCCTGGGTGGCGGGAGCGGCTGTAGGCTTCGGCTTTGGTGCCTGAGTCGCCTTTTCGGGCGCTTTAGTCGCGGGCTGAGGCGCTTTAGTCGCTTTTTGAACAGGATTTGTGGGAGCGGCGGTCACGGGAGCTTCGGTAGCTTTTTGCGTAGCAGCTTCGGTAGCCTCTTGGGTAGCGTTATTGACCGCGTTCTGAGTAACCTGCTGCGCTGTCGACTCGGTAGCCTGAGTTGTGAGTTCAGTGCTTTGGGTCGCTGTAGAAGCGCTTTCCGTTGTATTTGTTGAATTATTGTTTCCGCTGATTAGCAGTATTGTCACAACTGCAATTACTATTACCGCGACAACAGTTGCCGCTATTATTATAACGGGAGCCTTGCTTTTCGGCGGTTTATTCTGTTTTTTGCTTTTCTGTTTAAATTCATCCGAATAACTGTAAAGATTGCCGCCTCGGTTATATTGTTCGCGTCTGTTATTGTTACTTCTTTCGAGAGTCTGCTGAGTATCAAAACCGTCGCCGTAATCCTCGGTACGGGTTCTGCGCTTACGGTTGACGTTAAACTCCTGCGTCTCGAATTTATCAATTCTCGGCATATAAACACCTTCCTTTTCCAACATATTATACCATTATTAATTTTACTCCCGACGGTAGGTTTTGTCAAGTAAATTAAATTGCTTATACACGCAAAAAGCCGATGCCGCTAAGTCTTAACGGCATCGGCATTAATGCTTAAAATTACTCGTCGCCAGCAGTACCCTCAACTACTATTTCGTCAACCTCAAACTCATAGGTAGGTTCTACGGGAGAAGTATTAACGTCAGCGTCAAGAATATCCGCCTCAAGACCACCCGCGAGGACTTTATCCTCGTTTTCGTCTTCAACTTTATCTTCCTTATTCTCAACAGCGTCCTCGGAAACCAGCTCAAAACCGCTGATAAAGGTATACGGTAAACCGTAACCGAAACCGAGCGCCATAGCCGCCATTAAAGCAACCGCGCCGTTTCCCGCCTCAACGATAGCGTCGTGGAACGGAAATCCTACGATAAGAAACGAAAGAATAATAAACAGCGCGGGGATATCGAGTATAATGAGCGTTACAATGCTGAAGCGCTTAACAGGCTTACCCTCGCCGACTCTCGTAGCGTAGAAAAGAAGAAGTCCGAACAACGCAAAAATAACCGTCATAATTATACCTGTTATACTGCGCTGGGTACTCGCGAAGCTGACGAAGAAATATCCGCAGATAATATACGCGATAATCAGAAACGCTGAGAAGAACAGGTTTACCTTCTCGTGTGAATTTTTGTTTTTCATATTTATCCTCCTGAAATAATATTACCTATTTTGCTTTAGCGGCAATACATACCCAGCCGCCGTCCTCGACACGCTCGATGATTTCAAAATCGCGGGAAACCGCGTCAACGACCTCATCAGCGCGGGAGTCGATAATACCGCTCATAATATAAACGGTATCTTTTTTCATAAACTCTTTAACGCCTTTTGATAAACTAATTATAGCATCAGCGACGATATTTGCAACAATTAAATCGAATTTTCCGCTGATTTTTTCGGTTAAGTCCCCGCAAATCACGGAAAATCTGTCCGAAACTCCGTTTAACTCAGCGTTCTCGCGGGCAGTTTTTACCGCCAGTTCGTCAATATCGACTCCCTCGGCATTTGACGCTCCGAGCAGAAGCGCCGCTATCGCGAGAATACCGCTTCCGCAGCCGACGTCGAGGACCGTATCACCCGCCTTAAGATATTTTTCTATCATCTCTAAACAAAGCCTTGTAGTTTCGTGACTGCCTGTTCCGAAAGCGAGTCCTGGGTCAATATTCAAAACCGCGCGCCCGTCAGCGTCAAAATCATCACGCCACGTAGGGCGTATCATCAGCTTCTTGCCAACAGGAACGGGATTAAAAAACTTCTTCCAGTTATTGCGCCAGTCTTCGTCCAAGGTCACGGCTGTGTCGAGATTATGCTCTATACCCTCGGCGGTATATCTTTCTGATAAAAACGCCAGCGCCTCGGCAGGATTATTCTCAGGCTCAAGGTAAATATGAATAAGCGCCTTGTCCCTGTCCTTTAAGAGCAAATCCTCGTCAATAAGGTCGATATGAGCAATCTCCTCAACCTCGCTTTCGAGCGCGGAATAATCCTCGATATATATACCGTAAGGCACTACCATATTGGCAATATCCCCCGCTTTATCGACATCGCGGCTATTTACGGAAATTTTAATTTCAGTCCATTCAGACATCTTCTTCATCCTTTACTTGTTTTGTATATTATATATTGAAAAGATAAAAAGTGCAAGTGGCTTTATCAGGCGCGGCTGTACTTATAAATATTTCTTGAAATTTTCCCTTACAGGTTGTATACTATTATAATGTAAAATACTATTTAATCGGAGGACATAATATGCCTTTTATTACTGTAAAAACATCTGCAAAGTTGAGCGAACAGGTAAAGCTCGAAATTGAAAACAAATTAACCGACTCGATAAGCATTCTCCCGGGGAAAACCTCCAACTATTTTATGTGCGCGGTCGAAGATAATATCTCGATGATGTTCCACGGCGATAAACAGCCGACAGCTTTCGTAGAGGTTAAGATTTTCGGACGCTCAACCCGCGAGGCTTATACTGACCTGACGGCTGAAATATGCGAAATTCTTGAAAAAAGCGCGGGAGTCGCTCCTGACTATTGCTACGTAAAATTTGAGGAAGTCGAAAACTGGGGCTTTAACAAGAGGTTGTTCTGATGAAAAGTTATCGTAAAGAATTGTGGTTTAACGTTCCTCAGCGCAGGAAAATCGTCAGAATCACCGAGGAAGTTCAGGCGGCAATAGACGAAAGCGGTATAAAGGAAGGTTTAGTCCTTGTAAACGCGATGAATATTACTGCGTCAGTTTTTATTAACGACGACGAAAGCGGACTTCACCGCGACTATGAGCGCTGGCTCGAAAAACTCGCTCCCGAAAAGCCCTACAGCCAATATGACCACAACGGCTTTGAGGATAACGCGGACGCGCACCTTAAACGCACTGTAATGGGCAGAGAGGTAGTCTGCGCGATAACTAACGGCAGGCTCGACTTCGGCACATGGGAGCAGATTTTCTATTACGAGCTTGACGGAAAAAGAAATAAACACGCGCTGATTAAGATTATCGGCGAATAAGAAAGGCTATGATAATATGAATATAGCGGTTATTACAGGCGGTCTAAGTACCGAACGCGACGTCGCGATTTCATCAGGCGTAAAAATTAAAAACGCCCTTCGCGAAAAAGGACATAATGTAGTTTTTATTGACGTATATATGGGCTATAACGGCGAATGCGATCCCGAAAAGCTCTTTAAGGAAAACGCCGACCTCGTTGCTTTCAACGGCGTTACTGAAAACGTACCCGATTTAAAGGCGGTAAAGGCTTCGCGTGAAGGCAGAGCGGACTGCTTCCTCGGCAAAAACGTCATAAAAATATGTCAGTACGCCGACATAACCTTCTTCGCGCTTCACGGCGGCGAAGGTGAAAACGGCCAGCTGCAGGCTACTTTCGATATTCTCGGAATAAAATACACAGGCGCGGGTTATTTAGCCGCGGCGCTCGCTATGGACAAGGGTATTACAAAAGCTCTTTTTGAACAGCATAAGGTGCTTACCCCCAAAGGCGAACTCTTTAAGAAAAACGAAAGTACAGACGGCTGGGATTACTTCCCCTGCGTTATAAAGCCCTGCTCTGGCGGAAGCTCGGTAGGTATCGCTAAGGCTGAAAACCGCGAAGAGTTTAACGATGCGGTAAAGGACGCGTTCAGCTATGAAGACGAGATTGTTGTCGAGCAGTTTATAGAAGGCAGAGAATTCTCGGTAGGCGTTCTGGGAGATAAGGTTCTCCCCCCTATCGAAATCCTTCCGACAACAGGTTTCTACGATTATAAGGCTAAATATCAGGCGGGTTTGACGATTGAAAAATGTCCCGCGGATATTACCGAACAAGAGGATAAAACTATGCGAAACAGCGCGCTTGAGGCTTATAAAACGCTTCAGCTTGAGGCGTACGCGCGTATGGACTTTATTCTTGACAAAAGCGGAAACGCATACTGCTTAGAAGCTAATACTCTCCCGGGTATGACTCCAACCAGCCTTCTTCCTCAGGAAGCCGCGGCAATCGGTATGGATTATCCTACGCTGTGCGAAACTATAGTTAACTTATCTTTAGAAAAATACAGGTGAATATGAAACATTTTACATTAAGACAAATCGCCGAGGCTTGCTCAGGAAAATACGTCGGAAACGAATCGCTTATAGATACCGCCGTTTCCTCAATTGAACGAGACAGCCGCGAAATAAAAGAAAACTCCCTCTTTCTCGCAATTAAGGGAGCGAGAGTTGACGGTCACGATTTTATAGAAAAATGCTATAAGGCGGGCGCGATTTGCGCGCTGTGCGAACAGCCTCCCGAAAATCCCTCAAAGCCTTATATTCTCGTTGACGATACGCTAAAGGCGGTTAAAAAAATCGCTAAGGCGTACCGAGAGCTTTTCGATATCCCGATTGTCGGAATAAGCGGAAGCGTCGGCAAAACCTCCACTAAGGAGATGATTGC
>CAJOHT010000072.1 GCA_905234305.1 uncultured Ruminococcus sp.
GAAGCAAATAAGCGTTATTACCGCCGAAAAAATTATATCAAGTAAAAGATTAACAGGAAAGTGATTAAACGGCAGAAACGCGGCAATACTAAATACAGCGCCCGAGAATGATGCCGCTAACAGCCTTAGGTATTTTACATCACTATGTATAATTCTTTTAACGCATAATAACAGCAAATAGTCCTCAAGCATATTTATAAAGAAAAATACGTCAATGTATATTGCTTGCAATCCCAACACCCTTTTTAGGTAATATGTAATACCTATATCCTAAATCCTACATCAAATATGCTGTAAAGTCTGTCAAAATCAGGGAGAGAAAAATGTTTTTTAATGTAATAATCGGGATATTTATAGGCTCGTTTATCGGAGTGCTGACGGTAAGTTTAATAAATTTGTTTTGGAGGCAGAGATGAATAACGATAATAATAAAAAAGAGTATAAAGAAAAGAGCTTCGTCGAGTTTATCAACGATATTGCAGATAAAATGCAAAAATTCGCTGACGATAAGCTCGATAAGCTCGAGGAGAAGCTAAGTAAGAATTAAGAGGTAAGAACTAAGAGTATTTTAATATACACTATCAACTAAAAAAACGGCTCTTAAGAGCCGCTTTTTTACATATTAACATTTCTTTCGCCCGTAAATGCTAAAGCTAACATACCCGAACCTACGTGGGTACCGATAACGGGTCCGATATCGCAGATTTCAACATCTTTAACTAAACCCTTAATACGCTTTTTAAGTTCCTTAGCGCCATCGATATTGTCCGCGTGACCTACGATTACCGTCTGATTTTTATAATCGTAACCGTCTCTTTGCATTTTTTTGATAAGAGCGTCATAAACATTATTAGCGCCTCTTACTTTTCCGACATTTACGAGCTTTCCGTCGTTATCAAGACTTAAAATGGGCTTGATCTGGAGAGCTTTCGCGAAAGTAGCTGTTACAGAAGAAATCCTACCGCCGCGTTTAAGATGTTCGATATCGTCAACAACAAACCAGTGGCATACATTCATCTTAAGACTTTCAACATAATCCGCAAGCTCATCCATATCGGGCTTGTCGTCCTTATATTTATTGGCTGTATAGTACATAAGCAGACCCTGACCTGCCGAGGCGCATTTTGAGTCGATGATTTTGATTTTACGGTCTGGATATTTTTCTTTTAAATCTCTCGCGGCGATTTGGCTTGTATTATATGTACCGCTGAGTCCCGAGGTAAAGCATACGTAAAGAATATCCTTACCGTCTTTAAAGAAGCGCTCAAAGTATTCAAGGTAAGATTTATAGCTTATCTGGGTAGTCTGGGACATAATACCCTTCTTAAGATTATTATAGAGTATTTCCAAAGTCATTTCTCTGCAATCGAGATAATGATTATAAACTTTTTCCTCCATAAGGAATACCATCGGCATAACCTCAAGTCCGCATTTTTCGGCAAAATCAGCGGATAAATCGCAGGTAGAGTCGGTGATAAGCGCATAACTACCGTATTTACTCATAATTACCTCCTGAACTTTTTATTTCTTTATACTCATTATAATAAATTGATAATTAAATGTCAACAAAAATAGTAATAATATAGCTGGTGAAAAAATGAATTGTAAATTATCCGAACTTAGGAACAAGGAAGTGATAAGCTGCGAGAACGGATGCAGAATAGGCTGTGTGGATGATCTTGAGGTTGATACCTCGAACGCTCAGGTAGTCGCTCTTATAATCTACGGGAGGCTAAAACTGTTTGGATTACTAGGCAGGAAAGACGATTTTATAATTCCCTGGAGGAATATTGAGCTGATTGGTGAGGATACTATACTTGTAAAATCCTGTGCCCAAAAACGCCCGAAAACTAAGAAAAAAAGCGTTTTTTCACGATTTTTTTAAAAAAGTTCACTTTCTCCCCGTTACAAAAAACTTTTCCCTAACCCTAACTCTTTTTGTTAGTTATTAACAAGGGTATTTTCACTTTTAAGAAATAGTATTACAAGAGGTTTACAAACTGTAAACTTTGTTACCGAATTTAGGGGTATGGGCATTTGCATTTTTTAAAATAATGTGTTTTAATAGCGTCGAAATGAAGTTGTGTGAACTAAAAAATTATTACGACTAAAGAATACATTGTTGATTTAGAAGTGTTTTTTAGAACGTACTCGATAGGAGGAATAGTTTTGAGAAGTTCAAATTACAGACATTCAAATTACAATCGTACAAGAGAAAATTCAAGAGTTAATACAAGAGCGAATTCGCGCGTTAACAGAAGACCCGCGAAAAAGGCTAAGAAGGTTTCTAAGCTTGGCTCACTTGCGGTAACGGCTTTTGTAGTTATAGCGGCGGTAATTATCCCGGGTATTACACTTATCCAGAACGTTGAAGCGGTGACAAACGTTAAAAACAACGTTTTCGCTATCGGCGGAAGTAAGGTATTCTCCGAGGTAATCGCTAAGTCCGATAAAACTGACGAGGAAATTCAGATTTCCACAACAGCTCCTACTGAGAAGGCTACCGAAAAAGCGACAGAGGCTCCTAAGGAGACTCAGGCTGAAACTGAGGTAACAGCTCCTAAGACAAAGGCGCTTTTAGCTTCAGCTAAGGTTGACTCATCCTACAGCCCCAAGCACATCAGCCTTTCTTCATACGACAGAGCCAAGCTCGAAAGACTTGTTATGGGCGAAGCGGGCGGACTCGGATATAACGGAGCAGCTCTTGTAGCGCAGACAATCAGAGATACAATGGCGTTTGAGAATAATAATTCGATCGATTATATTATTTCATCATATCAGTATGAGGGCAGCACTCAGGGCGAGGCTACCTCTACGGTTAAGGACGCTGTATCCTATATTTTTGACGAGGACGGCTACGCTGTACAGCACAGACTCCTTTACTTTTACGCTTCCGATATGATTTACAGCGGATGGCACGAGTCTCAGCAGTATATCGCGTCTTGCGGCAGTGAAAAATTCTTTGATAAATGGAACTAAGAAAAAGCACCCGATGAGGTGCTTTTTCTAGTTAAGAGTTAAGAATTAAGATTTAAGAATGAATGGCGAGCAGATAGCTCGGATTTGAAAATAAACTCGGTATCCCGAAGAAATTTATATGCGCTTCGCGCAAGCGAAATAATAATTCGGTCGGGAACAAAACGATATTTTTTTATTAATCTGTCTACTCGACTATAGCACTTCCAACTTGCCACTTCCTACTTCCCGCTTGAACATTAAACGTTATTCATATATTAATCTATCTTCCCGAACAAAATTCTTAATTCTTACTTCTTAATTTTTAATTGAAAAAATGCTTGCTTTTTTTCTAAATTGTGGTATAATATATAGGCATTTCGCACGTTGGGTCTATCGGTACGGTGTGCGGAAAGGATACATTCCGTACTTTTCCGATAAAAACTAAGGCTCAGCGGAGGTTAAAACCAAAGGAGGAATTTTAATTATGGCAGCAGTATCCATGAAACAGCTTCTTGAAGCGGGTGTACATTTCGGACACCAGACAAGACGTTGGAACCCTAAAATGGCGGAGTATATCTTCACCGAGCGTAACGGTATCTATATTATCGATTTACAGAAGACCGTTAAAAAGCTCGACGAGGCTTATAACTTCGTAAAGGAAATCTCGATGGAGGGTAAATGCGTACTCTTCGTCGGCACAAAAAAGCAGGCTCAGGACTCTATTAAGGAAGAGGCTGAGAGAGCTGGCGCTTACTATGTAAACGCAAGATGGCTCGGCGGTATGCTTACAAACTTCTCAACAATTCGCAGAAGAATTGCGCGTTTAAAGCAACTCAGAGCTATGCAGGAGGACGGTACATTCGACCTTCTTCCCAAGAAAGAAGTAATTAAGCTCAATCTCGAAATCGACAGACTCGAAAAATTCTTAGGCGGTATCAAGGATATGCCCGAGATGCCTGGCGCTATGTTTATCGTAGACCCGAGAAAAGAGAAAATCGCTGTAGCTGAGGCTAAAAAGCTCGGTATCCCCGTAGTAGCTATCGTTGATACTAACTGCGACCCTGACGAGATTGATTTCGTAATTCCGGGTAACGACGACGCTATCCGTGCCGTTAAATTGATTGCGGGCGCTATGGCTGACGCTGTTATCGAAGGCAGAGAGGGTCAGATGGGCGCGGCTGCGCTTAACGAGGCTCCCGAAGAGGACGAAGCAGAGGCTGAATAGTACATTATAATTATAAGATTATCGAAAGGATTGATATAAATGAGTTTTACTGCTCAGGACGTTAAGGCATTAAGAGAAAAGACCGGCTGCGGTATGATGGACTGCAAAAAGGCTTTAGTAGAAGCTGACGGTGATATGGATAAAGCGGTAGATATTCTCCGCGAACAGGGACTTGCTAAGGTAGCTAAGAAGGCTTCCAGAATTGCCGCTGAGGGCGTGGCTTTCGCTACAACCTCCGACGATAACAAGCAGGGCGTAGTTGTTGAGGTTAACGCCGAGACTGACTTCGTAGCTAAGAACGCTGATTTTATGGCGTTTGTTGAAACAGTTGCTAAGACTATTTTAGTTAACGCTCCCGCTGATGTAGACGCTCTTATGGCTCTCAAGGCTGAGGGTACCGATATGACGGTTGACGAGCTTCTCCGCGAGAAGATCCAGGTTATCGGCGAGAATATTAAAATCCGCCGTTTTGTACGTTATGAAGGCGCTTGCGTATCTTATGTTCACGCTGGCGGTAAAATCGGCGTACTCGTAAACTTTGATACAGACGCTAGTGATAAGGCTGAGTTTGTTACCTGCGGTAAGGACGTTGCTATGCAGATTGCCGCTTTAGGTACTCAGTATCTTAACCGTGACGACGTACCCGCTGAGGTAGTTGAACACGAGAAGGAGATTATGAGAGCCGAGGTTATCAACTCAGGTAAGCCCGAGGCTATTGCCGATAAGATTGTTATGGGTAAAATCAACAAGTTCTATAAAGAGAACTGCCTTGTTGATCAGGAATTCGTTAAGGACAGCAAGCAGACTGTTAAGCAGTACGTTGACTCTGTAGCTAAGGCTTTAGGCGCAAGTATTACAATTAAAGAATTTGTTCGCTTCGAGAAGGGCGAAGGCCTTGAGAAGCGTCAGGACGACTTTGCCGCTGAAGTAGCGTCAATGGTTTAATAAAATGCTAATGGCTCCCGAAATTCGGGAGCCGTTTTACGTTCAGGTCGATTAGTGTTAAGGATATAGGGCTAATGGGTAAATGAAGGTAGGGAAGATATCAGACTATAAGTTTTCCGCTTACCACTTGTTACTTATCACTTCCTAAACTATATCTTAAAAAAGGTTAACAATTTAACCAATAATTCACTTGGTATTTAACGATTTTTAATTAAACGTCCAAAAGTGTTTATAATTCTTTTAGCGTACTAAAATTCAGTTTCTTTTATATATAATTGTATTTGTAAAAATGTTTAACTCTATAAATCGGAGGTTTTATTATGGAAAAAAGAGAACAGATGTATGAGGGTAAGGCTAAAAAAGTTTTCGCTACAGACAGCGAGGATTATTGCATAGTTTCCTATAAGGACGACGCTACAGCTTTTAACGGCGAGAAAAAGGGTACAATCGTCGGCAAAGGCGTTGTAAACAACCGTATGAGCAATTTTATGTTTAAGCTCTTAGAGGCTAAGGGTGTTCCTACTTGTTATGTTGAGGAACTTAACGACAGGGATACTGTTATGAAAAAGGTTGAGATCGTTCCTTTAGAGGTTATTATCCGCAATAAAGCCGCGGGTTCTTTCTCTAAACGCTTCGGTGTTCCCGAGGGCTTTGAACTTAAAAACCCGACTCTCGAGTTCTGCCTTAAGGACGACGACCTC
>CAJOHT010000073.1 GCA_905234305.1 uncultured Ruminococcus sp.
GGGTCGCGCAGATGAACGTGCATATCGACAAGCCCTGGCGCGGCAATTAATCCGCCCGCGTCGATTACTTCGTCGGCAGTTTCATATGAACCGATACCCTTAATAACACCATCCTCAATATAAATATCGGCGGTCTTATCAAGATACTGCGACGGGTCTATTACTCTCGCGTTTTTTATAAGCAAAGTTGCCATAATCGCCTCCAACGTTACAGTGGAAAGTGGGAAGTGGATAGTTAATTCTTAACTCTTAATTCTTAATTAATCTCAGCCTCTCGGTCTGTGCTGAGAATTCGGTCTGTTGCGGGGATTCGTTCTCTGCTGAGCGCTAGGTCTTTGCTGAGGACGGCGGTTGCTCGGATAAACCGTTCTTCTAACAGGACGTCTTTCCTCGGAAGAGCGAACCTTTACAAGGTCGTTTTCGCCTCGGTTAGCGTTCTGACGGCGGCGAGCCATCTCAGCCTCGCGCTGGCGGCGGCGTTCCTCGGAGAGCTTCTGCTTGCGCGCTGCCTCAGCCTTCTGGCGCTTTTTACGCGCTCTGCTCTTTTTAATAGCTCTGAATACATTAATGCAGAAGTATTTTATATGGATAGCGAGATAACAAATCACCATCCAGATTCCCGACAATACGCGGAGTATTCCGCGTCCGATCGCCTTAAACACATTACCGACAGCCTCTAAGCTCTCGCTTCGCTCCTCGCGGATCATACGGGCTTCTTCCTTAGCCGCGGTATACTCATCGACCGCGGTATCAACATCCGTATAGGAGTACATATCCTTTTTCGCGGGAACTTCCTCGAAATAATCGTCTACGGGATCGAGGTTTTCTTCCTCGACTTCACTTACGACTTCAACATCCTCGATTTCGGGACGCTTTTTCTCGACAGGCTCTTTCTCTTTAAACTCCATCGGCTGAGCGATAGGAACTTCTTCCTCGACAGGCTCCGACGCGCGCTTAACGTTATTAGCGACGATCTTCTCGGCAAGCGGAACCTCTCTCTTAGGCTTTTTAGCGGTCAAAGGCTTGTCCTTGAACTCGGTTGAGCTTTCGCTTACTACGGGAGGCTTTTCCTCTAATTCAGCCTTATCGATGATCGGCGCAGCTTCTTCCTCGTCTTCGGGAACCTCATTACCGCGTTTATCTATCTCCTCTAAGGGCTTATAATTTTTCATAAAGCTCATAGTGGGCTTGGTTACATTAAATATGCTCTTTTTGCGGGGGATTTTTGTTGTTTCGGAAATCCTGTGCTTATGCGCTAAATCGTGTACGATATTATTATGCTTACGCTCAGGATTTCTGAGCTTTTTAAGCAGGATAATGAACACGACCGCTACAATAATGATTCCGAGAAGCGTTACTCCGCCGTAGATAAGAACGTTCTGATAACGTACAAAAAAGTTATTCTCAGTAATAACGGTATTCCTGATAATTTCGGTAAACATCTCGGTATCGTCCGAGGTCAGCTTTTCTCCCGCGGGAGCGTCAAGCGTAAGGGTTATGTTCATACCGTTGATAACCGTGAGATACTGCTGAGCCTGAACGATTTTCTTTCCAGACTTTGTACTCATAGTAAGGAATATATATTTAAGGTTATTGCATTCGATTACCGAACCCGATTTATAAGCGTTATCATTAAGGTACTTATTCATAATACTCTTAAGCTCTGACGCTGACAGATAAGCGTAATTACTAACCTTTTTACTGTTTTTATCCTCGGTCATAGTAACTGTAAGAGTAAGAGAGCTGTCCTCCTTCATAGCCTGAAGGTATATATTGCCGTCCTTAAACCTGTTCATAGTTTCCTTGTATTTAAGGTTGAATTTTGAAAAATAAGAGTCTGTTTTCTCGCTGTCGCGGGTAATCGCCAGCATATCGTTAGGAATAGATATGCTCATACTTAGCTCATCAATTTCATATGATGTGCTTTCGGCAAACGCTGTAAACGCGCTCAGCGATATAATCAGTACAATTAAAACAGGTAATAATCGTAACAGCTTTTTCATTTCGGTATACCTCCGCAAATTTAACTAATAGCGTAACAACACACCCTATAGTATACTATTTTTCAGCCTTAAAAGCAAGAAAAAACGCGAATTTACTCGGACAAATTATGACTTTACTCACTGTGTTTTTTGTGATAAAATGACAATCAAAGGACGAAAATATTCTAATAACCGCCGAAAGGACATTAAAAATGATAGAAAGAGAACTGAAGAGGCTGTTAAAAGACAGCGAAAATGATGAAAATTTACGGCTCGCTCTGCTAAAAACAAAGGGAAACTCCGAACCGATGAAGAGCTTCTGCGAAACCTGCCAGAACTTTGGTTACGAAATCTACCTCGGCGAGCTTTTCGCTTACGGACAGGATATGAACGACTCTAAGCTCAGAGCTACAAACGGCGGCGGCAGCTTCGCTATCGAAGGCTGGGATGACGCGCTCGAGAATATTTATGACGAGCTTGAAAGATTTTTCCGCTAAAACTTATCACTTACCACTAAAGGAGGGCTGACCCGCGTCAGCCCTTTACCTTTGTTTTTATTATTACGACATCCTCTTTATCGTCGTCCTTATACATCTGCTCGTACTTGATATTTTTCTGCTGGGACTCTCTGTCCGAAATACGCTTGACCTTATTATCAGGCCATATAGCGTAAAGTATTTTAAGAATAATCGGAGTAAGCAGCGACGAAACTATAATAAGCGGAACTACCGCGAAATTCATCATCTTGTTGATAATGCCCGCGGAAATGCCCTTATCGGCTACAATCAGCGCTACCTCTCCCCTCGTCATCATACCGACGCCGATTTTAAGCGAGTCGGATTTAGAGAAGCGGCACGCTTTCGCCATAAGCCCGCAGCCTATAATCTTCGCCAATAAGGCAACAATCGTTATCACAGCCGCAAATCCTAAAATCGAGAATGACATACCCTGGAGGTTCGATTTTAAACCGACGCTCGCGAAAAATACGGGTCCGAAAAACATATAAAGGCATATTTCGATTTTCTCCTCAATATACGACGCGCTCTTAAGCTCGCAAAATATAATACCCGCGGCGTAAGCGCCCGTAATATCGGCGATACCGAAGTAAGTTTCGGCTACATAAGATAAAACGAAACAAAAAGCCATAGCGAAAATCGGGATAGTCCTCGTATGCGGACGGCGTTTCTCAAGCCATTTAAACCCTTTAAACAGCGCAAATCCCGCCGCTATAGTCAGCGCGAAGAATAATACCACCTTAATGCAGATTATGCCGATACTCTCATGCTCTCCGCTTTCGCCGTTGTTCGCGAGAGTAATCACAAAAGTCAAAAGAATCATACCGATTATATCGTCGATAATCGCCGCACTCAGTATCGTATTACCAACCTTAGTACGGAGGTATCCGAGTTCTTTGAGTGCCTGAACGGTAATACTGACCGAGGTTGCCGCGAGGATTGTACCTACGACAAGAGCCTCAAAAATCCGGCTTCCGTTATTAAAACCAAAAATCCAGTAAACGCCGAAGCCTGCCGCAAGCGGCACTCCGACTCCCGCGCAGGCAATTAATAACGCCTTCGGTCCGACCTTTAAAAGCTCCTTTAGATTCGTTCCGAGTCCAGCCGAGAACATCAGCATTATAACGCCGATTTCGGCAATCGAGCGTATAGACAGTCCGTAATCGGGACTGCTTATGTCGATTATATTCAGCACACACGGTCCGAGTAAAAGTCCCGCCATTATCTCGCCGACGACCTGAGGCATCTGCAGCTTCCTAGCGACAAGCCCCAAAAACTTAGCCACACAAAACAAAAGCCCCAGCGGCAACAGTATGCGAAAAAGCTCAACCTTGCTGAAATAACTTGAGATAGCGTGAATATCCATTTTTATCCCTCCGTAAAATACCGAAAAACATTATATCACTCTGTAATTTCATGTCAAGTATTCACGCCGAAAAGAATAAGGCTCCTATAACGGAAGCCCCGGATTTTTAATCCATATTTTCAGCTATATAAGAAATTGTTTGCCCGTCAATACCGCTTTTATAAGCGCGCCAGTATACCGATAATGTACCGTAAGCCGTTTTTAACAATATGCTCCGAAAACCGCAATGGTCTAAACGCAAACATTGGCTTGTTTACAGGGCTTTTGCGTTGTTTTGTTTCTTGTGTGTTGTGTACGGAAAGAATCTCACAGCAACTCACAAAACCTAATAATCAAACTTTTCAACTTTTAACACTTGAAATGTTGCCTTTTCCAGTTTCGGTATCATCTCTTCATCTACAAATTCAAAAGCCGTTAGCGTTACATTCTGTCCTGGATTCAAATCCTCAACGTCAACCTCATCCATCCCTATTCTTTTTCCTGTTTTATCCACTGCTTCTATTGTTATGTAAAAGCTTAACTGTTTTTTCGATTTGTTTTTTACTGTAACATCAAGCGATGTTTCAGGCAAATACTTATCTCCCGAAACCCTAAACTCACCAAAACTAACATCTATATAATTCTTCAGGATTTCATCTGTACTCTCTTCTTGGAAAATACTACTGATGTTAGGGACTGTTATATCATTTACGTTAACAATTGTATTAAATATCGACGATGCAAAAATAACATATAAAATCGTAAGAATAATTGATACAGCAATTTTAGTTATAAAACCAATCAACGCTCCTTTACCCGCAGCTTTTGCCCTCTTGGGCTTCTTTCCTTCATAAACTAGGAACAAAATAAACCCTACAATCGGAATAAAAAATCCTAAAACAGCAAACCAAACACTTGAACCTTCATCGGAATCATTAGGATGTACAATATCATCAATCCTCGCACCGCAACGAGTACAGTATGTTGAATTGTCATCAATTTTGCTTCCGCAATTCCTACAATACATTGTTAACCTCCTTCTTACCAATGTTTCCTTGAATTATACACATTGTTTACGGCTTCAATATAACAAATAAAAGACGGGTGGTTTTTTGTATCATTTCGTTTCAGATAATTGTTTTTTATATTGAAATACTGCTGACGAACTAATTGCCATTTCCCGCTTTTTTTGATATAATCCGCTCTTTTCTTTAACTCTTTTGATTTAGGTGCTATGTTCCAATAGTATTCATCATTGAACACAAAACCTGTCTTCTTGCATATCAAACGATAGTAACTCCCCTTATTATCCTTACATGTAATACAAACATCCATTGAAAACTCTGTTTGATTTCCATTTGCAAAATATATTCTTCCAGAAGTGAGCGATGACGTGGAGTTTTGACAGTCAGATAAACAATATTCACGCAGGATTTTATTAAATGACTTTTGAATACACTCATTGATATGTCGGCAATCTTCAAAATCCTCACATTTAATAATTTCTAAATTATAATCTAGATCAACAGGTTTATCCGCGTTTTGAAGAATCAGATTTCTTGCGCCACTACCAACCAAGTAAAACACAGCTCCGATATCATAATCTTCTTTCAGGCAGTGGCATAGCCCTTGCATTACCTCGCCGCAAAGCATACGCATTTTATGAATAAATTCCTTATCTTCGATATAATGATACATTGTACTCTCCTTTCTGCCCACATCCGTCCAATTAGACTTAAATCTAAATCATTATATTATACTGGTCGATTAACAGAATGTCAAGATTTTTTGACAAATACTACAAAGTTTTTTGAGAAATATGATCAATAAAAAGCAAGGCTCTCGACAATCGGAAGCCTTGAAAAAATACAAATATAACTTTT
>CAJOHT010000074.1:0-5680 GCA_905234305.1 uncultured Ruminococcus sp.
GTTATAACGACGTTGAGCTTGACGTTAACCAGTCAACCTCAGTTCCCGATTTTACTACATTTGAATAAAACTGAAAGGAGCTTCTCAGGAGGCTCCTTTTTATTATCTATATTATCTTGACACTGCAATGTCCGCGGCTTATAATAAATATGTAGTAATATTTCGATTTAAAATAATGTAAGGAGGAGATTATATGAAAAAAACAACAAGGCTTCTATGCCTGATTCTCACTGTTATTATAACGGTTTCGTGCTTTACGGGACTTTCGCTGGTTTCGGCGAATGCGGATGAGCAAAAAATCTACTTTGAATTCCCGGACGAGTCAGTCTGGACTCATGAGGGATTAAAAATCAACTCCCGATCAAAGCTGGCTAATGTTTATTGTGTCGTTCGCGCTATTTACGGTAACTCTTCTCAGATTAATGAGTTAGATTTGCGCGGTAGAAACAGTCAGTGCATTTCAGAGGATAACGACATTTTTTCGATTAACCTTGAAAAATTCGGAGAAATAGAGGAAGGAGCCGTTTACAGTGTTGTTTTCGCGACAGCGGCGGCAGGTCAGAATCAAACCGTTGAAATGGCGTTTACCTCCGATTGTATCGGCGACACGCTTTATGTTACACCCTATGAGGGAGAGACAACAAGAAAAAATCCTAAGAACAGTACAATGTTAGAACACTTTGCCGCATGGAAAAATAACCCCTATTGCGGTCCGTTAGCTATGTACTCCTCTGAGGGGGCTCTCTTGACAGGTGAAATACCTGACGCTCAGCCTAAGGCTCAGGTTCTTTCTAACGCGCTGAGGGATTACCTTGTTGATTCGGCAAGCAATCCTAACTTTCAATATCAACACAATATGGAATGCTGCGAGGAACTGGGAGTAAGCGCTAATGATGTTTACGAACAGTATTTGGCTGATAACGCGGATTTTATCAACGCTTACGGTGAAAATGTTCAGACCTCCGAAGATGTTCCGTGTCCTTTCCTGAGTGATGGTACAAAAATAATCCCGTCGCCCGACTATGTCAAGTCGGTTCTCGGAATTACCGATTCTGTTTATACCGTCGCAGGCTCATCCGCGGCAATGTTTGGCACGGTTTATGATGCGTCTAATGACGACAACGATATGACCTACATAGCTGATTCAGGTGTTTATTCAAAAACCTATAAAAATGTTGGTCCTGAAGAAAATGTAAAGATAAAAGTATTAAAAAACCATTCGTGGGACGAGGCTTTTCCCAAAGACGACTTTATATTCAACATTAAGTCGGAATGTGATGTAACGATAAGTTATAATCCTGATAACGACGAGGTAAACGTAAGCGGAGACGGCGTAGTAATTGATGATGAGTTAGAAGTCTTCTCCGTTATCGCTGTCGGCAACGGAGAAGACACATATCTCAACGGCGTAAACTGGGATCCGTGCGATACCTCCAATTCCCTTACTGAGGTTACGGCAGGCGTTTGGGAAATGACTATGTGGGATATCTACGCCTTTGATAATTATAATATTAAATTCGCTATTAATTCTGTCGACGAGAACGGTAATCCGACCTCTAACCCATGGAAATACAATTTCGGCGCCGAAGTCGAGCAATTATATCCCGTAAATACTGATATTAACGCGGTATGGCAGGGCAAAAACTGTATTTTCTCGGTAGAAGATGACGGATCGACTGTAAAACTCAGACTCGACCTCAGAGAATTTAATTTTAAGACAAAAACAGGAGCGAAAATGGCTATAATAGTTAACGGCTCGGAAGAAGAACCCTCCACCGAAGGTCCCACAGAGGAACCCACTACGGAAGAACCGACAACAGAGGAGCCTACAACCGAAGCTCCTACAACTGAGGAGCCCACTACGGAAGAGCCTACAACTGAGGAACCTACCACTGAGGAGCCGACAACCGAAGAACCTACCATGGAAGAACCCACGACCGAGCCTCAGGAAACTACTGAGCCTGTGACCGAAGCGCCGACGGAAACTACTGAGCCGACGGAGCCTGTTACAATAATAACAGAACCGTCCACTAATCAGAGAACTACTAACGCTACAAGACCGACAAATCCGTACAGACCTCCCGTTACCGTAAAGACGACCGAAAAAGCTGAACCGACAACAACTCAGAAGCCTGCCGAAAAACTTACTACCGTTATTATCGGCGACGTTGACAGCAACAGAATTATCGACATCAAGGATGTTACGCGTATTCAGAAGGCGCTGGCAGGGCTTGTCGAGCTTACCGACGCGCAGAGAATTGCCGCTGATACAAACGGCAACGGCAGAGTTGAAATAACGGACGCGACATTGATCCAAAAATATCTCGTAAAGCTGATTAAAGGTTTTTATTCGGCAGTAGTTTATATTTAAATAACAGCTTAAATAGCTCTTTGTTCCCGACCCCCTTTTCACAAGGGGGTCGAAATTTTCGATTGACTATATCTTTTTGAAATGTTATAATTTTTACATAATTCGACACGGAGGGGTTTATGTGACAAATACCGTTCAGATAAGATATTTCAGCGGGTATATCCGCAATTTTAAGAGCTTGTGCGAACAGCTTGGAATAGAGCCTGGTTTAAGCCGTAAAGAGCGTGAGGAAGAGATTTTAAAAAGAGCGTATAAAAAATGGAAACTTGAAATCGCCGCTCACCTTTACGGAATGTTCGCGATAGCTATATATGATGACGAGATTAAAAAGCTGTATGTTATAAGAGATCAGGTAGGACAGAAGCAGATGTTTTACGCCGTATCGGGCGGAGAGCTTCTCTGCTCGGGTGATATTGACGAGATAGTTTCAGCCGAGGGCTTTGAAAAACGCATTAATAAGCGTATGCTCCAGCAATATCTTTTCTACGGCTATCCTATCGGCGAGGAAACCTTCTACGAGGGAGTTTATAAGCTGATGCCCGGGCATTATGTTGAATGGGACGGAAAAGAAGCTGCGGTTCACCGCTACTTTAAGCCCGAGTTTGAGCCCGATTACAGCAAGACTGTCGACGAGTTTGCCGACGAAATAGAAAAAGTTGTAGAGGAAATTATGGACGAAGAACGCGGAGATGAAAAACTTCCGTATAAGGAATCCTTCCTCTCGGGCGGAGTTGACTCATCCTATCTCTTAGCGGCGAGCGACGCGGTATGCGCCAATACGGTAGGCTACGGCGAGTCGGGCTTTGACGAATCGGAGCAGGCTAGAGAAACTGCCGAGGTACTTAATAAAGGCTTCAGGGTAAAGATGATATCCCCTGAGGAATACTTTGAGCGTATTCCGACCGTTATCGATAAAATAGGACAGCCCTTAGGCGACGCGTCAGCGGTAGCCTTCTCTCTCGGCTGTAAGGCTGTAAAGGAATATGCCGACGTTGTATATTCGGGCGAGGGTATAGACGAATTTTTCGGAGGATATAACGCCCATAAGCGCGAAATCCCCGAGGAATGGACATATCTTACCTGTTCTCATATTATGTCCGAAGAGGTTGTAAAATCGCTTATGAAGGATTTTGACCCCTCGGTTAATGTTGTCGACCCAGTTGAAAAGATTTGGAGCGAGGTTCAGGGCAAGGACGCTCTCGCTAAAAAGCTGACTGTCGATATCTCGTTATGGCTTGAGGGCGATATTTATCTTAATACCGACCGTACAAGCACCGCGTGCGGAATTGAGCTTCATACTCCGTTCAGCGATTTAAGACTGTTTAATGTGGCGAGGAGGATTCCCGCCGAGTATAAATTCGCCGAGGAACAGAATAAATTCGTGTTCCGTAAGGCGGCGGGACGCAAGCTCCCTTATGAAGCGGCTTTCCGTAAAAAGGTAGGCTTCCCCGTACCTGTAAGAAAGTGGCTCGCGGACGAGCGATTTAAAGGGGCGATCGAAGAAAAGCTCTTAGGCGAAACCTCGAAAAAATTCTTTAGTCAGGACGAGGTCAAAAAGCTCTGGGAGAGCTACCTCGGCGGCGAGGCTCTGTTATGGAACCGCGTTTACGCGCTGTACGTATTTATAATTTGGTATGATTTAAAGTTTTAAAAGGTGTTTCTATGAAATCGACTATTGTAATTGGTCATAAGAATCCCGATACCGACTCCATCTGCTCCGCTATCTGTTATGCTGATTTGAAGCGTCAGATTACGGGCGGGGAGTATATACCCTGCCGAGCGGGAGAGATAAACGGCGAGACCGAGTTTGTGCTTAAGAAATTCGGCGTGGAGACTCCGCGCCTTATTGAGTCGCTGGAGCCGAGGATCGCCGACGTCCAGTTCAGGGAAATCGACGGCATAAATATGGGTATTTCGCTTAAAAGAGCGTGGGAGCATATGCGCGACGAAAATATCCAGACGGTTCCAATCCTAACTAAGCGCGGTAAAATAAAGGGAATCCTTACACTCGGCGATCAGGCGAGGTTTTATATGGAGGATCAGGACGCGAGCGCGCTCTCGAAGGCAAAAACTCCCTACAGCAATATAGCCGACACGCTCCAAGGCGAGATAGTTGTCGGAAATCCCGACGATAAATTCGCTAAGGGCAAGGTTGTTGTAGCGGCGGCTAACCCCGACGTTATGGAGGATTATATCGACGAGAATGATATGGTGCTTTTAGGCAACCGTTACGAATCCCAGCTTTGCGCCATCGAAATGAAGGCGGGCTGTATCGTAATCGGACTTGGCTCAAAGGTTTCGCGCACTATTACTAAAATCGCCGAAGAAGCGGGCTGTACCGTTATTGTTTCTCCGCTGGATACATATACCTGCGCTAAACTTATCAATCAGGCGGTACCTGTAGGTCATATTATGCGTAAGGAAAACATAATTACTTTTAATCTTGAGGATTTGGTATCCGACGTAAAGAATACCGTGTCAAAAAAGCGTATCCGTTATTTCCCGATTTTAGATAACGAAGAGCGTTATGTCGGGATTATTTCCCAGCGTAATCTCCTTAATATCGAGCGCCAGAAGGTTATACTCGTAGACCATAACGAAAAGGGACAAGCGGTTGACGGTATACGCAGTGCCGAGGTTACCGAGGTGATCGACCACCACCGCATTGACTCGGTCGAGACTATGAGTCCTATCTATTTCCGCAACCAGCCTCTCGGCTGTACCGCGACAATAATCTCAATGATGTACAGGGAGAATAATATCTCGATTTCTCCGACTATCGCAGGGCTGTTATGCTCGGCGATTATCTCGGATACTTTGATGTTCCGTTCGCCGACCTGCACTCCCGCGGATGAGAGCGCGGCGCGCAATTTAGCCGCGATAGCTGGAATTGACGTTGAGGAATACTCCGCGGCGATGTTTAACGCGGGCTCAAAGCTCGGCAAAAAAACCGCGGATGAGATTTTCCATATCGACTGTAAGCAGTTTAAGGCGGAGCAAATGACGCTGACGGTTTCTCAGGTAACTAGCGTGAGCCGCAGGGAGCTGGAGCGCGTTAAGACAAAAATGCTGCCGTATATGGAGGAGCTTCTTCCGAATTCGGTAGCGGATATGCTCTTTATGATGCTGACTAATATTATTGACGAAAGCACCGAGCTTCTCTTTGTGGGGCAAGGCGCTAAGGGCGTAGTTTCGGCGGCGTTCGATTCTGAGCCTGCGGATAACTCGGTTATGCTTAAGGGAGTAGTCAGCCGTAAAAAGCAGGTTTTAGGCCCGCTTATAAGAGCGGTTGAAAGCATTTAAATAGTT
>CAJOHT010000074.1:5769-14093 GCA_905234305.1 uncultured Ruminococcus sp.
ACCTATTACCTATTACCTATTACCTATTACCTAGCACCTATTACCTTTATAAATGAGGGGGTTTATTTATGAAGAAACTAACGGCGGTAGTTCTGTCGGTCTTAACTCTTTTAAGCTGCGTATGCTTGTCATCGTGCGAGAATACGGGAGTCAATTTCTATAAGATTTCCGATATAAGAGAGAACAAAGTCGAGGGTATTCAGAAGCTGGATTTCCTTAAGGGGTATGTTGGCTCGGACGACGCTTATGTGTGCGAGATAAAGTCGGACGCTCCCGCGAGCGTTACCGTTCCCGCAAGTAACGAAAAGAAGCCCGTAGTCGGAGTTTTCTCCGCTCCTGATCCGAGCAAGGATGTACAGACTGTAAAAATCGCTAAAGGCGTTAAATATATTGAAAAATGCTTTTATCAATGCGGCAGTCTGCGCAGCGTCGAAATACCTAAGACTGTAGAAAGCATAAAGGATTCATTCGTACAATGCCCTGCGTTCGAGTCGCTCGAGATAAAAAGCGATATTAAAGTTCTTGAGAATTCGTTTGTAAAATGCGAGTCGCTCGAGGAAGTTACTTTTAAGGGTACTGTCGAAAACGGTATTAAAGGAAAAGTGTTCAGCGGCTGTACGGGTATCGAGAAGTTTGAATTTAAAAACGACTTATCGGCCTTCAATATACAAACCTCGGATTTTAAAGCGCTTGAGGAGCTTTATTTTAAGGGCAAAGTTGATACGATAGGAGAATACTGTTTCTCTAACTGCGAAAAACTTAAGTCGGTTCAGTTCGACGGCGATGTAAATGTAATCGAAAAGGAAGCGTTCAGCGGATGCTCGTCGCTTGAGAGCGTAGTGTTTAACGATGGAGTTGATACGATCGGCGAAAGCGCGTTCTCGGATTGCGGCAACCTTAAAGAAATTGAAATCAACGACGACGTTGACAGTATAGGCTCAAGTGCGTTCTCCGAATGCAAAAACCTTAAATCGGTTGAGTTTAATCATAAAGTAAATGAATTTGGCGAAAGATCTTTCTCAAAATGCGAAAATCTTGAAACCGTTAAATTTAACGCCAAGATTAATATTTTTGGTATTGACTCGTTTACGGACTGCGATAATCTTAAAACGATTAAATTCAATAATAAGATCGATACTTTAAAAAACGGCGCGTTCGCGGGATGCGGAGTAAACAGTCTATAAAAACAATTGCGGCGAGCGTATTCTCCGAATGCGACAGTCTTGAAAAGATAGTTTTCAGGAAGAAGGTCGACAGGGTAGAGGATATGGCTTTTCAAGACAATAAATCTCTTAAAGTCACAGAGTTTAAAAAGCGCGTGCCTTATCTTTCGAGCGGAGCTTTTAACACCAGTAAAAAAATTATAGTTAAAAAACTTCAGGATATTCCTTCAACGCTTTTCAGCAACGGACGTAATGTCGGAACTAAGCTGTTAACGGAAGTTAACGACAAGCTCAACTATAAGAAGCTGTTTAAAAAGGCTTATAAAAAGGTTGGAACAAAATTCCCCTCATCTAAGCAGATAAGCTCAGCCTCCGCGCGCAGACTCGCGAAGATATATAACGGTCCGCTGTTCTATATGATATTCCCGCCGAAATGCAACTATTCAAAATATTCGCGCAAGTACGCTAAAAAGATAAAGAGTACGGACGCAGGATTGCGTACCGAGTATCTCGGAGAGATGGCGTACGATTACCCGAACACCGTTTATACGCCTAAAAAAGCGCGCAAGATCGTAAAGAAAAAGGCTCCGATAGTATACTGCCTTGCCGAAATGACGGGTTATTCGGGACCTAAGGTTTATAAAGCGATAAATTCGAGCAAAAATATTACTAGGAAGTATTATTATCTGACCTTCCGCTTCAGCTTCTGGAACGCTAAGAGCGGCAAGTTGGTCGCTTGGTTTAATTATCAGGGCGGCTGGGCTCCGATAACATACAAGCTAAGCGAGGAGTATAAGATAACCCGTACGGTAGACGGTTTGGGCGATAAGAGAGTATTCCTCGAGAAGGACGGAACCTCCCCCGACTGTCTCGGATATGTTGAAAGACTTCTTTACGGACGTAAAAAACGCACATTTTACAATTAAAAAATAAAAGAATAAGGTCGAGCGGATAGCCTGATATAAAGGTTATCCGCCCGACCGTTTTGTATTATTAAATTCTTAATTCTTAATTTTTAATTTTTAATTCATCCAGGCATTCCGCTATAAGCTCGCGCTCGTCCATATGGTACTTAACTCCCTTGATTTCCTGATAATCCTCGTGGCCCTTGCCCGCGAGTACGATAATATCTCCGTTCTGAGCGTTTTCTATACAGTATTTAATAGCGTCCTTGCGGTTGGGAACTACTACGTACTTTCCATCGGTTTTAGCGAGTCCAACCTCAATATCCTCGATAATGTCCATAACGTCCTCGAAACGGCTGTTGTCCTCGGTGATTACGCTTAGATCCGAGAGCCTTCCGCTGGTTTCGCCCATCTCGTAACGGCGTACCTTCGGACGGTTTCCGCCCGCGCCGAACATCGTGATAAGGCGGTTGGGATTGTATTGGCGGAGTGTAGTCAATACATTTTCCATCGATAGCGCGTTATGGGCGTAATCGATAAGCAGGGTGTACTTCCCGGGAACAGGTACGATTTCTACTCTGCCCTTGACCGCTACGGTCTTGAGTCCCTCGGCTATATATTCGTTTTCTATTCCCATCTCGGCGCATACGCTTATTGCCGAGAGAGCGTTGTAAACGCTGAAATGTCCGGGGATAGCGACGTCAATGCTCATTTCTCTTAAGCCCGAGAGCTTAAAGCGCGCTCCTAAGAAGCCTGGGGTGGAGAGAAGCTCGTCATCCGAAGCGATATAGTCGGCGTCCTTTGAGAAGCCGTAGGTTTTATATTCGCAGGTCGCGCCCTTTAAAATATCCTGCCATTTTTCATCGTCGCGGTTAATGAGCCCGATTTTGCACTTTTTAAACAGCATAGCCTTGCACTCGAGGTACTCGTCCATATCCTTATGTTCGGCTCCGCCGATATGATCGTGGGAGAAGTTGGTGAAGATTCCGTAATTGAAGTCGATAGCGTCGACCCTGTGCCATTTCAGTCCGATTGAGGACGCCTCGATAATCATAGCTTTGCAGCCCTCGCCGATCATTTGGCGCATAGCCTTCTGGATTTCATAGCTTTCGGGCGTGGTGTTGTTAGTCGGGATGGTTTTATCCCCGACGATTATTCCGAGCGTGCCGATAGTACCGCTTTTTATCCCTTTAATCTCAAGAATACGCTTTATCATAGCGACGGTAGTGGTTTTACCCTTGGTGCCCGTTATCGCGATAGTCGTAAGCTCCTTTGCGGGATTGCTGAAAAATTCGGCGCTTATGTACGCGAGAGCCTCGCGGGTATCTTCTACTTTTATAACGGCGAGATTTTTTGTATCTATATCGAGGTCGTCACTTATAAGGATCGCCGACGCGCCTTTTTCAACCGCCTGGTCGGCGTAGGAATGACCGTCCGAGTTGTATCCTTTAAGACATACGAACATCGCCCCCTCGGTAATTTTCCGCGAGTCGTATACAATGTCGGAAACCTGTGTATCGATATTTCCGTTTATAAGCTCGTATTTTACGGTTTTAAGTAAATCTTTAAGTTTCATTTTTGCGCGCCTCCGCTCATATATTATGTGTATATTATAGCAACTAATACCGAAAAATACAATATATAGAAAAAATATGTTAAATTGCACAAAGAAAACAAAATTATTAAAAATTTTCGTAAAATCAGGCTTGGCAGATTTTTGTTTTTGGTGGAAAAGTCCATAAAAAAGTTTAACTAATGGTGAAATTGCACAAAGAGCAGTTGGATGATTTTAACAATAAAACAGGTACGCAATTGTGCAAAACGCCAAAAATCAAAAAAATACTTGTCAAATTGCACAAATTGGCAAGCCTGATTTGATATTTTAGACAAAAAGTACAAAGGGAGTTGTATTTTTGTGTTAATTTGTGGTATTATTTATATAGTGATTAGATTGCGTAGTCCCCGATTGTGCGCAATCCCACTCGGCACTGTTAAAAGTGCTGAAAATACTATTTTTATGAAAGAAGGAATTCAAATGAAAAAAGTTATTGCGCTTTGTTTAGCGGCAATGATGATGGTGGCTGCGTTCGCTTCTTGCGGCGGTGACGGCGGCAGCACAAAATCCTCTATCGACACAACAAAAACAGGTTTTGAAAGCGTAGTAGCAGACTCCGACTTCGGTTCTGAGAAGAACGCTAAGTTAAAGGTATGGGGTCCTGATAACTACACAAAACTTCTTAAGAAGCAGTGCGATGCTTTCAAGAAGAAGTTCCCCAAGCAGGTTAGCAAGATTGACGTAGTAGTTCAGACTGAGGCTGAAGCGGGCACACAGATGCTCTCCGACGCTGAGGCAGGCGCTGACGTATTCGGTTTCGCTAACGACCAGCTCAACAACCTTGTTAATGCCGGCGTTATCGCTCAGATCGCTCCCAAGTATGCTGCTGATATCAAGGCTACAAACCTTGCTCCCGCAGTAGAAGCATGTACTCTTAAGAACCCCAAGACTAAGAAAGATACTCTCTACGCTCTTCCCGAGACAGGAAACGGCTACTTCCTCGTTTACGATAAGTCCGTAGTTTCCGATAAGGACGCAGGCTCTTTCGAGAAGGTTCTTGAGGATTGTAAAAAGGCCGGCAAGCAGTTCATTATGGACGCTGGTAACGGCTACTATGCTTGTATGTTCCTCTTCACAGGCGGTCTTAAACTCGAAGGCTTAGAGGAAGATCAGGTAACTCAGAAGTTCAATAAGTACGACGAGAAGGAAGTTGTTGCTACAATGAAGGCTTTCTCGACACTTATGCATAAGTACAACGGCACTTTCAAGAGCTTAGCCGTAAGTAACATTCCTTCAGGCTTTACTTCAACTAAGACAAGAAAGTCAACCTGCGGCGCTGGTATCGACGGAAACTGGGATACAGCTGCTTTCAAGGATGCTTTAGGCAAGAACTTCGGCGCTGCTAAGCTCCCGACAATCAACGTAGACGGTAAGGATAAGCAGATCTACTCAATGTACGGTTATAAGTCAATCGCTGTTAACGGAACTTCCAAGTATCCGCGTACAGCTCAGGTTCTCGCTTACTACCTCGCTTCCGAGGAGTGCCAGAATCAGAGATGTGAAGAGTTAGGCTGGAGCCCGACAAACGAAGCTTCTGTTGATACAGACGCAGTTAAGAACGACGTTGCTATCTCAGCTTTACTCGAGCAGAGTAAGTACAGCGTAGCTCAGGTTAACATCGGTAAAATCTGGGATCCGTTCGGAAACCTCGGTAACAAGCTCTGTGCTGACACAACAAATCCCGAAAAGTTTGACTTTGCGGATCTCTTAAAGAAGACAATCGACAACGTATTAGATCAGTAATACTAGCACGGTTTTTTCAGATTATTTAAACGGCGGCCCGTCTTCGGGCGGGCCCCGTTATCCGTATAAACGGATTGACGTTATCGTGTAGTTTTGAAAATTTATTATTTGGTTTAAATAATGATTTTTAAAATGAGGGGAACAGGATAACGCAAAATTATTATTTAAACTAAATATTTTAATATTTATTTTTTTAAAAAAATTTTTAAGAAAAGGGAGAGTGATTTGATGAGATATATTGATTATATGCAGCTAAATCCTTTCCAGCGGTTCGGTTATAACTTTGCTAATTTCTTTAAGAAACTACCCTCTAATCTTGCCCGCTTCTTTAAGGCGGTGGGCAAGGCAATCGTAGCATTTTTCGTAGGAATTGGCAAAGGATTCGCTAACTACGGAAAAAGATTTGTTAAGGGCGACGTTTTCGTTAAGCTGTCTTATCTCATCTTTGGTGTCTCTAATATGGTTAGAGGCCAGATTATTAAGGGACTTCTGTTCCTTATCTCCGAAGCGGCGTACATATGCTTTATGCTGTTCTTCGGTATTAACTATATCTCGAAGTTCGGAACTCTCGGTACTGTAGAAACTACCGAGCAGCTCTCGGCTGACGGATTTACCTACGAGAAAGTATACGGAGATAACTCAATGCTTATCCTCCTATACGGCGTATTGGTAATAGTTGTTACAGTTATTATGTTCGCTATCTATATCGCGAACACAAAGAGCGCGTACAAAGTATACGAGGACAAAAAAGAAGGCAGAAAGATTCTCGGTTTCAAGGACGAAATGTATCAGTTCCTCGACGAGAAATTCCACATTACTCTTATGACGATTCCCTGCCTCCTTATCGGATGCTTTACAATCCTACCGCTTGTCTTTATGATTTTGATCGCGTTTACGAACTACGATAACGCGCATCAGCCCCCCGGCAACCTGTTTACGTGGGTTGGACTCCAGAACTTCGGCGACTTAGTATCTATCACTAACGGCGCTACTAAGGCTAAAACATTCGTAAACCTCGCTCAGTGGACAATTATTTGGGCGATTTTCGCAACATTCTCGAACTATATCGCGGGTATGATCGTTGCGCTTATGATAAACAAAAAGGGTATCAAGCTCAAGGCTTTATGGAGAACTCTTTTCGTTGTTGTAATCGCTGTACCCCAGTTCGTATCTCTCCTCCTTATGAGCCAAATGCTCCAGGAGAACGGTGCTATTAACCAGTTCTTAAGCCTTATTACGGGTCAGAATGTAGGATATAAATTCCTGAATTCGCCGTTGTCGGCTAAGATTACGGTTATTATAGTAAATATATGGATCGGTATTCCGTATACTATCCTTATTACCTCGGGTATTCTTATGAATATTCCCGCAGACCTTTATGAATCGGCTACTATCGACGGAGCGGGTCCTGTTAAGAGCTTTATGAAGATTACTCTTCCGTATATGCTCTTCGTTACTACCCCGTATCTTATCACAAGCTTTATCGGCAATATCAATAACTTTAACGTTATCTACCTGCTTACAAACGGAGGTCCGACGACGGAGGAATTCTACAATGCGGGTCATACCGATATCCTTGTAACGTGGCTGTTTAAGCTGACTATGGGACAGACGCATGACTATAACCTCGCTGCCGCGATAGGTATTCTTGTATTTATTGTTTGCGCGACCTTGTCGCTGATTACATTCAACCTGACGAAGTCCGCTAAAGACGAGGAGGCGTTCTCATGATAAAAAGTTATAAACTAAGACGTACTCTCGCGAATACTGTTATCTATATTATTCTTGCGGTATTAGGTATTATCTGGGTTTCTCCGCTTGCTTACCTTGTAATTCAGTCTTTCTCGGCTGATCCTGGCGCGGTTCCCCAGACACTCCTCCCCGAAACCTATGGTTTCCAGAACTATGTAAGACTTTTCACCGAAACTGAAAGCCTTAACTTCCCGAGATGGTATCTGAACACATTTATCGTTGCCTGCTTCAGCTGCGTAATTTCTACAATCAGCGTACTTATGGTAGCGTATGCGTTCTCACGCCTCAGATTTAAGAGCCGTAAAAAGTTCATCAACATCGGTATGATCCTCGGTATGTTCCCCGGATTTATGACCATGATCGCTATTTACTACCTCTTAAAGGCTATGGGACTTACTCAGACACTCGTTGCTCTCGTTATTTGCTACTCATCGGGCGCGGGCTTGGGATTCCAGATTTCAAAGGGCTTCTTTGATACGATCCCGAGAGCGCTTGACGAAGCCGCTACTATCGACGGCGCGAATAAGAACCAGATTTTCTGGAAGATTATTCTTCCGATGTCTAAGCCTATCGTTGTATATACCGTACTTACCGCCTTTATCGGACCTTGGACAGACTTTATCCTTGCGAAGATTATTATGGGTGATAAAATCGATAACTACACGGTTGCTATCGGACTTCAGAAAATGCTCGACAACGACCATCTTGATAAGTGGTTTAAACGCTTCTTATCGGGTTCGGTACTCGTTGCGGTTCCTGTTACACTCCTGTTCCTCAAGATGCAGAATTATTACGTTGAAGGCGTTACCGCCGGCGGCGTTAAGGGTTAATCCCTTTCTAAAAAAGTTTCAGGGCGGCTTTATGCCGCCCTTTGCTTAATTAATTAGAGATGTGTAAACATAGCTCGCATCCCGATCGATTGGTGAAGTTTATGAAAAAGCTGATTTCAATTTTTTTAATTTTGATAATAACGGCGTCCGCGCTATGCGCGTGCGCGCCTGAATATAAAGACCCGACCTCGGGCATTAAAGCGGTAAAATCGACCGATAAGTACCGCAATTTTTACGAAATTTCAGCTCAAATCTATGGCAAAAATACAGGGAATGGGCATCGCCCTAATCACTCCTTTCAAGGCCGACATGTCGG
>CAJOHT010000075.1:0-1962 GCA_905234305.1 uncultured Ruminococcus sp.
GATAAGGCTGACGCTGCTAAGATTACGGGAGAGCTTGAAGAGGCTGTTAAGAAAATCTTAGGTGTATAACTTATAAAAATTATTAAGGACGGTTTGAGCATTTGCTTGAACCGTCCTTTTCCTATCCTATTATCCTGCTGAGCAGCACCAAATCGGCGTTGCTTAGTTTTTTATCTCTATTAAGGTCGCCCGCAAGAAATTTTATCCCTTTCAGTTTTTCAATACCGAGAAGATGATTGAACATAGCGGTTTCGTCGCGGGAGTTAACGTTGCCTTCTCCCGTAACATCGCCCTTGACGATAAAGGTGTATTCTATAGTTTTATTGTCTTTTGTGAATCGTACGACATTACCCGTTTTAAGTTTTCCGCTTTTTCGGTGTACAAACTCAGCATTAAAACCTTCGTATGAAATATTACCGAGGAAATCCGATATCGTAGTTCCATGATTTATAAAAATGTATTTCTTGCTATATCGATAATTCTTAAGATTTAAAGAAGTTGCCCCTGCAGTATTTTCGTTATTTTCAAATTGTCCTTCACTGAATATCGAACAGCTGTTATTGTCCGAAATCACGGCGATTTTGTTTTTGTAGGAACATAGCGCGTAAATCTCAGTCTCTGTTGTTACTTTCCCTAAAACCTTACCGTCAGATTTATTGTAGGCGGTAAGCGTATTATTTAAGCAGCCTACAAAGTAATGTTTTGTTTCGGCGAGCTGATAAAAACCGCTGTGATTAAGCTCAGCTTTTATCGACATTCCGTTATCTGGTCTGTATACTTTTCCGTTTATATCCGCAATATAGTTTTCAGAAATCCTGTATAAAAGCGTATTTGAGGGATTGCTTACGCTTTTAGCCGAGTTGTTGCTTATGAAATAAACATTCTTGTTATTATAGGCGAGAATATAATTCTTAAAAGGAATTAAATCTACAGCCTTTACGGAAAGATTCTTTATAAACTTACCGCTTTTACTGTATATTAAAATGTTTTCAGATGCGTTTTTAATATAAACCGTCCCGTTTTTATCGGCGCAAATCTTGGAACTGTTATTGACTTTGATATCATAAACGGTTACGGGACCTTTTATTGAACCGCTTGAGGCGGTATATATATCGGCGGAATTCTTTACGGAATTGTTTTCCGCGAGTATATACGCCGTACCGTTAATAACGCAGCAGTCGAGCGCCTTAGTCGGCAGGGTATAAGTGTAGGAATTATAATCGGGCGCAGCTTTAGCGACGAATACCTTTTTGCCGCTGCATCGCGCAAGGAAGATTTCGTCGTTTAAATTAAAAATTTCCGAATTGATTGTGCCCGAATAACCTTCGCATATAAAGCAAAGCGCTATTATAACAGATAACGCAACCGATACGGCTGCTCTAAAACCCCGTTTCATTTTTTACCCCGAAAGAAAATGCCGCACCGCTAGGGTACAGCCGAACAGATTATTCCATTTTCCGATTGCCCTATACATTACGGATATAGCTGTTTACGAGCTTTCCGCTCTGTATAAAAAGTATAGCATAGCAGAAGTAGCGAAGTCAATGATTATGTAAATTAAGTATAGGAAATAGTTTTTTATTTGTCATCCTGCCGAATGCCATCCTGATCTTGCCGAAGGATCTTAAAGACAAAGATTCTTCGATTTCGCTCAGAATGACAAGTGATTACGCATTATGTAATGCAAATTGAATTATGTCACTAATATAGTATAACGAAAAGGCTCCTTCATTGCGAAGGAGTCTTTTCGTTATATTTTTATAAAATTAATCCATTTCCCAGTTATGCCAGATGTTCTGGATATCGTCGTTATCCTCGAACATATCGAGCATCTTCTGCATATTAGTTTTCGATTCCTCGTCATCGAGTTTGGTATAGTTATTTGGTACCATCTCAACCTCTGCGGAGGCGAAGTTGTAGCCGAGCGCCGCTAAATCATCGCGAACCGCGCCTAAATCCGAG
>CAJOHT010000075.1:1970-4502 GCA_905234305.1 uncultured Ruminococcus sp.
GGGTTCGGTATAGATTGTGAAGATATCCTCGTCAGCCTCAAAATCAGAAGCTCCTGCTTCAAGAGCGTCCTCCATAACCTTATCTTCGTCCGCTTCAAGTTCCTCGCGCTCAATAACAAGCACACCCTTTTTCTCAAACATAAAGGTTACGCAGCCCTGTGTACCCATATTTCCGCCGAATTTATCGAAGTAGTGGCGTACTTCGCCAGCGGTTCTGTTTCGGTTATCGGTAAGAGCCTCAACAATAACGGCGATACCGTTAGGACCGTAGCCCTCGTATGTTACCGCTTCGTAGTTGGTGGAATCCGCGTCACCCGCCGCCTTCTTGATAATACGGTCTATATTGTCGTTAGGTACGTTGTTAGCCTTAGCTTTAGCGATTACATCCCTGAGCTTTGAGTTAACGGAAGGATCAGCACTTCCGCCTTCTTTAACCGCTACGATAAGCTCGCGGCCGATTTTTGTAAAAATTTTAGCTCTGGCTGCGTCGTTCTTTCCTTTTTTCTGTTTAATGGTACTCCATTTATTATGTCCTGACATAAAATCATTCCTTTTCCATTTAATTCCTTAATATTATAAACGAAAACCTGCTGAAAATCAAGTGTCAATTAAAAGTTACAAAATAGTTACAAAACTATTGTCTTTGTATTCATATAATGCTAAAATAACCGTATGAAAGAAAAGAAGGTGAATTGTATGATTAATTCAATGACAGGCTTCGGCAGATTTGAAGTCCAGCGAGCCGGAGCGGGCGATGGTGCCCAGGTTGTTCTCCAGCTCATCCTTGGTCATGCCGCAGCCGTTGTCGGCGATCGTCAGGAAAGCTGAAGAGCTATATTTCTTCAAAAATTTCCCGCGGTAAGGTGGATATGTTCGTTTCGATTACCGAGCCTGAGAATACTCCCGCCGAGGTTCAAATCAACTATAACCTCGCCGAGGGTTATATCAACGCTATGAAGGAGCTTGAAGAAAAATACGGGATAAAAAATGAGATAACGACTATTGACGTGGGGCGTTATCCCGATGTGCTTACCGTTAATAAAGCCTCCGAGGATGAGGACGTTGTATGGAACGATGTTAAAGAAGCTCTTGATTCGGCGCTTAATGATTTTGCTGCTATGCGCAGAAGCGAGGGTGAGCGCCTTAAGGCGGATGTGCTTTCGAGAGCGGGTACGATTATCGATATCGTGTCAGAGATTGAAAAGCGTTCTCCCGAAACCGTTGCGGAATACCGCGCGCGTCTTAAGGAAAAGATTGAGGAGCTTTTGCAGTCTAAGGAATATGATGAGCAGCGCGTTATTACTGAGGTAGCGATTTTCGCGGATAAGGTGGCGGTTGACGAGGAAACAGTAAGACTAAGAAGCCACTTTGACCAGCTTAATATCTATTTGAACGATGATAAGCCTGTGGGCAGAAGTATAGACTTTTTGATTCAGGAAATGAACCGCGAGGCTAATACTATCGGCTCTAAGGTTAAGGACGCGGCTTTGGCGCAGATGGTTGTAAGAATTAAAAACGAGATTGAAAAAATCCGTGAGCAGATTCAAAATATTGAATAGGGTAATGATATGAAATTAATTAATGTAGGGTACGGTAATATGGTATCCGCGTCTAAAATCGTCGCGGTAGTATCTCCCGATTCGGCGCCTGTAAAGCGAATCGTTCAGGAGGCTAAGACTAAGGGGATAGCCGTTGACGCTACCTGCGGAAGAAAATGCAAGGCGGTTATAGTATGTGACAGCGACCACGTAGTGCTGTCAGCTTTATCGCCTGAAGCTATAGGCAACAGAAGTGAGGATAATTGATATGAAAAAGGGTAAACTTGTTGTATTTACAGGTTGTTCCGGAGTAGGAAAGGGCACGATTATGAAGGAATTGCTTAAGCGCAATCCCCGTATTAAACTTTCCGTTTCCTGTACTACCAGACCTCCGCGTCCCGAGGATGTGGACGGTGTTACTTATTATTTCATAAGTAAAGAGGATTTTAAGAATAAGATAGAACACGACGGTTTTCTTGAATACGCTTCGTTCTGTGATAATTATTACGGAACTCCTAAGGCGCCTGTCGACAAAATGCTTAAAAGAGGTTATGATGTTTTCCTCGAAATCGAGGTTGACGGCGGTATGCAGGTTATGTATAAGCGCCCCGATTGCATAAGCATATTTGTAACTCCGCCTTCGATGGAGGAGCTTGAGAGGCGTTTAAGAGGCAGAGGCACCGAGGATGAGGAAACTATAAAAAAACGTATGGATAGAGCTGTCGAGGAAATGCGTTTTGAAAAGTTCTATAAATACTCGGTACTTAATGACGAGGTCGATAAAGCCGCTTCGGAGATTTTATTGATTCTCGAAAACGAAAAGAAAAATTTTTAAATAAATAATTTTAAGGAGTAAAACAATGAAAAAGGTAAATGTAGACGAATTATTTGAGGGTAAGGCAAGCCGTTACGCGCTTGTTATCGGCGTTGCTAAAAGAGCGCGTCAGATCACTAAGGAGTTTGAGGACGAGGAGACTATAACCGACGATAAGGC
>CAJOHT010000075.1:4598-5780 GCA_905234305.1 uncultured Ruminococcus sp.
CGGTAGAAAATACGGCGTATTCCTTTGACAGGATTTTTGATTACGCGGTAAGTGAGGAGCTTAAACCGTATATCGAGGTCGGGAAAAGGGTTATGGTACCGTTCGGGAACGGAAACCGAAAGCGTCAGGCTATGGTGACGGAGATAAAAAAAGGCAATACCGAAAGCCTTAAATCCGTTATTTCTGTTTTGGATAGGGAACCTGTTTTAACCGAGGAGATGGTGAAGCTCGCGTCGTTTATTAAGGACAGGTGTTTTTGTACCTATTACGACGCGGTAAGGACTATGCTCCCGACGGGAATCAACTATAATATCACTACGCTTTATTCAGCTGTAAAAGGCGTCGGTACCGAGGAACTGGCTATCGACGAGCTTGCGGCGTATAACTATCTGCTCGCTAAAAAGAAGCCTGTGAAAAGCGAAAGTCTTACCGAAACTCTAGGACTTAAAGCGGAGGTTTTTGACGAGCTTTGCGAGCGCGGATTTTTAAGGAAATCTGACGAGGCTTTCCGCAAGGTCGGCGACGCTGTTATGAAGATGGCGGCAATAAATGATGAATGTGATTTATCGTCCGTTAAGCTCAGTCCTAAGCAGAATCAGGTGCTTGAGGTTTTACAGACCGCGGGAGCCGTTTCGGTTAAGGAAATCTGTTATTATACAGGCGTTTCCGTGTCCGTTATTGATAATCTCGTTAAGAAAAATCTTGTGTATTATTATGAGGACGAGGTTTTCAGGAACGATATTAATAATTCTGTAAAAGAAAATACCGAGATAGAATTAACCGATGAGCAGAATACGGCTTTTAAAAGGATTTTGTCGGAATACAACGACTCAAAGCCCCACGTAAGCCTGCTTTTCGGTATAACGGGTTCAGGTAAAACCTCGGTATTCTTAAAACTAATTGAAAAAGCGGTAGAGGATGATAAGGGCGTTATCGTAATGGTTCCCGAAATTTCCTTAACACCGCAGTTTATAAGTATATTCAAATCCAAGTTCGGCGATGATTTAGCGGTATTTCACAGCGGATTATCCCTGGGTGAAAGACTTGACGAGTATAAGCGTGTTTTAAGGGGCGTCGCGAAAATAGCCGTCGGCACAAGAAGCGCGGTATTCGCTCCGTTTAAAAACCTCGGACTTATTATTATGGACGAGGAGCAGGAGCATACCTATAAATCCGAGTCGA
>CAJOHT010000075.1:5852-16814 GCA_905234305.1 uncultured Ruminococcus sp.
CCCGACGTAGAAAGTTTTTATAACGCGAAGCAGGGGAGATACTCTCTTAATATACTTAAAAACCGTTACGGAAAGGCTGTGCTTCCCGAAGTCAGGATAGTCGATATGAACGAGGAAACGGCGTCGGGCAATACCACTCTGTTTTCAAGCGAGCTTATGATATGTCTTGAGGAAAACCTTTCTAAGGGAAATCAGAGTATACTGCTTTTAAACCGAAGAGGTCATAATACCTTCGCGGTATGCTCAAATTGCCGCGAGACCGTTACATGCCCTCATTGTTCGATTTCGCTTACTTATCACAGCGCTAACCATAAGCTGATGTGCCACTACTGCGGTTATTCAATAGATTATCTAAGCGAGTGTCCCGTATGTCATACTAAATCTCTGAGGTTCGGCGGAGCGGGAACTCAGCGTGTTGAACAGCAGCTTTCCGAATTGCTGCCAGAAGCCCGAGTGCTGAGGCTTGACGCGGATTCTACTATGCGGAAAAGTTCCCATGAACGTTATCTGAGCGCATTTTCAAACGGCGATTACGATATTCTTATAGGAACTCAGATGGTAGCTAAGGGGCTTGATTTCCCCAAGGTTACGCTTGTCGGGGTTTTAAATCCCGATTCAATGCTCTACGCTGACGACTACAGAAGCTACGAGAGAACTTTTTCACTTTTAACTCAGGTAGTCGGAAGAAGCGGCCGCGGCGATAAAAAGGGTATAGCGCTTATCCAGACCTATACGCCGGAAAACAACGTTATATCTATGGCGGCGGCTCAGGATTACGAAAGATTCTACGACGGCGAAATTGCAATAAGAAAAGCGGTTTTATATCCGCCTTTCGCCGATATTTGTATGGTAGGGTTCGTGTCCGACAGTCATATCGGGGTAATCAAATCCTCGAATGATTTTATGAAGCGATTGGTAAGCAGGGCAAAATCCGAATACAGCGATTTACCGCTACGTATACTCGGTCCTTCTCCCGCTTCAATAGCTAAGGTGAGCAACAAATACCGTTTTAAGATTATAATAAAATGCAGGAATGATAAGCGTTTCCGCAGGCTTTTATCGGAAACGTTACTGGAATTTAATTCTGGAAAAGAAAATAAAAACACGACAGCGTATATAGATATGAACGCGTTATCGTTTTAGAGGGAAAAAGATGAGGAAATTAACGTGTATTGTACTGACGGCGGTTATGATTATATGCAGCCTTGCGCTGACCGCATGTCAGTCCGAAAATAACCCCGGGGAAATTAAAGTCCTCGCTACTGCGGGAAATATAAAAGACGCTCCTAAGTCTAAAGCAAAAACTGCCTCGAAAACAGCGGGTGCGCAGTCTATGCCCGCCGAAGTGAAAACCGTTAGTTCATCCGAGCTTTCGGCGTCACAGTATAAGGAGTTTGTAAACGGGTGTGAAAGTCTGCTTTACAGCTACGGCTTTGAGGGCGAGGTTTATATTACGGAGCATAATAAGCCGATTTACAAAAAGGGAATAGGCTACGCTGATAAAAAGAAAAAAATTAATAATAATGAGCATACTATTTTCCGTGTAGCGTCTGTTACAAAACAATTTACCGCCGCTGCTATATTGATTTTGCGTGATAGAGGAAAGCTCTCTTTAAACGATACGCTCGGAAAATACTTCCCCGAATATAAAAGCGGCAGTAAGGTAAAACTTGAAAATGTACTGAGAATGCAGGGCGGACTTCCAGATTATATGAACTATTATAATAATGTCGCCGCGTTCTTCTCCGATTATAATCAGGCGTTGAAAAATACCTCTAAACAGAATCGGGAAATCATCCAGAAAAACTTTATGGGAGATCCAATGCTGTTTAATCAGGGTGACGCTTATAAATATTCGAACAGCGGGTATATGCTGCTCGGAGAGATAATAGAGAAAGTCAGCGGTACTACATACGAGGAGTTTATCCAGAAAGAGATTTTTGATAAACTGGGGATGACTAATTCGGGCTTTATCGAGGAGCTGGATGACAGCGCTTACAATGTAGCTCAACCCTATAACTATAAAAAGGGCAATCTTGATGTCTTTAAAATAAAGGGAGCGGCATTTGCCTGCGGTAATATCTACTCTAACGCGGTAGACCTCAGTAAATGGGCGGACGGACTAAGAAGCGGAAAGATTATCTCGAAAAAATCTCTTGAAGAGATGATTTACGATAAAAAGAAAATAGGCTACGGTTACGGGCTTTTTCTGATGACAGGCGGAAAAGTCGCGTTCCATACGGGCAATCTCGCGCCGTATAACTCTATGCTTTTGATATCTTTCGGAGGCTCCGAGCTTACTTGCGTGGCAATCAGCAACTCAAACTACTACGCTACCGAAACCGTAGGAAAGGCATTATATAATAAATACGCCGCGTATTTCGCGGGTTAATTTGGAAATCAGGTGATATTATGGCACTGAGAAAAATTGTTGAAAAAGGCGACGATGTTCTTAATAAAAAATGCAGAGAGGTCGTGAAGTTTGACGACCGCCTCAGCGAGCTTATAGACGATATGATCGATACTCTGCGTGATTCGGGCGGCGTAGGTTTAGCCGCGCCGCAGGTTGGGGTACTGAGAAGAGTCGTTGTAATCGAAATCGACCCCGAGCAGGGTGTTATAGAGCTTGTTAATCCCGAGATTGTAGAAAGCTCGGGCAAGCAGGTAGGTCTTGAGGGATGTTTGAGCTTACCTGGAAAATGGGGAATAGCTTCGCGTCCGTACAGGGTTAAGGTTAAAGCTCAGAACCGTAAAGGCGAGGAGTTTACCGTTTCGGGCGAGGCATTATTAGCGAGAGCGTTTTGTCACGAGCTTGACCATCTTGAGGGTGTTTTATACGATACAAAGGTCGAGCGTATGCTTTTCCCCGAGGAAATTGAAAAACTTAACAATAATGAACTAGATATTAAAGATGAATGTTATGTAGAGGAATAGGGTGTTGTCTTTATTATGAATATAGTTTTTATGGGTACGCCTGATTTTGCTGTGCCTACACTCGAAAAACTCGCGCAAAGCAGACATAATATACTCGCGGTTATTACTCAGCCCGATAAGCCCGTCGGACGTAAGCAGATTCTTACTCCGCCTGACGTTAAGGTTTGCGCCGAAAAATTCGGACTTACCGTGTTACAGCCTGAAACTCTAAAAGATGAAAATTCTTATAAAGAAATAAAAGAACTTGCTCCCGATGTGATCGTTGTAGTAGCTTACGGAAAAATTCTTCCGAAAAACATTCTTGATATCCCTGAATACGGCTGTGTTAACGTTCACGGTTCATTACTTCCGAAATACCGCGGAGCTGCTCCTATTCAGCAGGCTGTATTAAACGGAGATAAGGTAACTGGCGTTACTACGATGTATATGGCAGAAGGTCTAGATACAGGCGATATTCTTATGAGGGCTGAAACCGAAATAGGTGAGAATGAAACTTCCGCCGAGCTGTTTGACAGGCTTGCGCTGTTGGGAGCCGATTTGCTTCTTGAAACGCTTGAAAAGTTGGAAAACGGTTCGATAACGCCTGTTAAACAGGATGAGGAAGAAGCTACGTATACCGTGAAAATAACTAAAGAGATGTGTCCGATAGACTGGACTAAGTCCGCCGAAGTAATCCATAATCAGGTTCGCGGGCTTCAGACCTGGCCCGTAGCTTCGGCAAAGCTCAACGGCAAAGACGTAAAAATCCACTCAACGCGCTTGTGTGAGAAAAACGGAAAAGCGGGGGAGATAATAGATATCGATCCGCTTACCGTAGCCTGCGGAGAGGATTCCCTGATTATAAAGGAATTACAGTTGAGCGGAAAAAAGCGTATGGACAGTAAAAGTTTTATGTTAGGCCATCCGCTCGGTATCGGCGATAAATTTGAATAAACAGAGGTAAAACATGGGATACTTTTCATATTTAGCGTATTATAACTGGAGCTATCTTCTTTTTATGCTCCCGTGCATATTGCTGACGGTTATTGTGCAGGCTTCGATGAATTCCGCCTTTAAAAAATACAGTTCTATCCGAAACTCGCGTAATCTTACGGGAGCCGAGGCAGCTGAACGCGTATTAATGCAAAACGGCGTTACGGGAGTAAGAATCGAACCCGTTAAGGGCGATTTTACCGACCATTTCGACCCGAGAACTAATGTTATAAGGCTTTCCGAGCCTGTTTATAACTCCAATTCTATCGCGGCTGTCGGAGTTGCTTGCCACGAGGCGGGTCACGCGGTACAGCACGCCGAGGGATATCTTCCGAATAAAATCAGAAGCGTTATTCTGCCTGCTGCGAATATCGGCAGTAAGCTCAGTTGGATTTTTATTATCGCGGGACTTGTTACATCCGCGCTTCAGCCTTTGCTTTATATAGGAATAGCCCTGTTTTCGGCGGCTGTACTCTTTACTGTAGCTACGCTTCCCGTGGAGTTCAATGCTTCCTCACGTGCGCTTAAGTGCATAAGAGAAACAGGTATGCTTTCCGATGAGGAGTATGTCGGCGCGAAGAAAACGCTGAGAGCCGCGGCGATGACTTACGTTGCTTCGGCGGCTACGGCTGTTGCCCAGCTGTTAAGGCTTATACTTATCGCGAACAGCAGAAGAGATTAATTATGAACAGTAATAAACCTAATCCGAGAAATCTTGCTTTTAAGGTTTTATTTTCGGTCGAAAAAGACGGCGCTTATTCGGCGCTTGCGCTTAATAATTCTATAAAGGAAAATAAGCTCAGTTCTTTGGACGCTGCCTTTATGTCCTCTCTCGTTTACGGAGTTCTCGAGAGAAAAATAACGCTGGATTATATCATTAAGCAGTATTCTAAAATTCCTTTAAAGAAAATTGAACTAAAAACAAAAATTATCCTTCGTATGGGAATACTCCAGCTTATTTTTATGGATAAGATTCCCGACAGCGCCGCGGTCAACGAAAGCGTAAAGCTTGCTAAAAAGCATAAGTTAACTAAAAGCGCGGGATTTATAAACGGGATTTTACGTTCTGTCGCGAGGACTGAGGTTAAATACAAACTGCCTGATAAAAAGAATAAGGTTTTGTATTTAAGCGTAAAATACTCTTGTCCCGAAAAAATTGTAGAGTTATGGCTTAGTTCTTACGGGCAGGATATTACCGAAAGAATTCTAAAATCATTATTCGGACGTCCCGCTTTAACCGCGCGGGTCAATACTCTGAAAACTACTCCCGAAAAACTTATTGAAGAGCTTGAGAGCGAGGGGGTAACGGCTGAGCGTTCTGAGGTTGATAAGAACGCGCTTGTGTTAAATAATACAGGCTCGATAGAGCGTTTAAAGGCGTTTAAAGAGGGAAAACTTTATATACAGGATTTAGCGTCGCAATTATGCGTGAAGGCTTTAAATCCTAAACCGCGCGATATTATGCTTGATGTTTGTTCCGCTCCAGGAGGAAAGAGCTTTACTTCTGCGCAGTATATGGAAAATCGCGGAAAAATCTACGCCTTTGATATTTACCCCCATAAACTTGAACTGATTAAAAAAACAGCGGACAGGCTCGGCATATCCTGTATTAATACAGACATTCGCGACAAAGGATAACCGTGAGCTTGTTTTGGCGGATAAAGTGCTGTGCGACGTACCTTGCTCGGGACTCGGCATTCTTAACCGCAAGCCCGAGATACGTTATAAGGAAAATCTTCTTGACTCGGAATTGCCCGAACTTCAGTATAGAATTCTTTGTAACAACGCGAAACATACCGCTGTCGGAGGAATACTTGTGTACTCTACCTGTACTCTTAATCCTGCGGAGAACCGCGAAAATGCCGAAAGGTTTTTAAACGAGCATAAGAATTTTGAGCCTTATATAATTGATGTTGGGGTTAAACGCTGTATCGATGAGCCTGAAAACACTCTTACTTTAATCCCTGGGATTAATCCGACAGACGGCTTTTATATCGCGGCGTTTCGGAGGGTGAGCTTATGATCGATATTAAATCCTTGTATCAAAATGAGCTTGAAGATATTGTTACGGAAAACGGTTTCCCGAAATTTCGCGCCGCTCAGATTTACGGCTGGCTTAATAAAAATGAAAAATCTTCCGAAAAATCTGATTGATTTTTTGGAAGGAAGTTGTTACATTTCTGTTGCAAATATTGAAAAAAAGCTCGTATCACGCTATGATAAAACAGTAAAATACCTTTTCAGGTTAAACGACTGGGAATATGTTGAAACTGTCGTAATGAGCTACCGCCACGGATACTCGATTTGCGTATCGACTCAGGTCGGATGCAAAATGGGATGCACCTTCTGCGCTACGGGCAAAAGCGGTTTTTCAAGAAGTTTGACCGCGTCCGAAATACTAGCGCAAATCGAAAGCGCTCAGAAGGATTTGAATATAAGAATAAGCAACGTCGTGCTTATGGGAATGGGTGAGCCGCTCGATAATTTTGATAATGTTGTAAGGTTTATTAAACTTGTATCGAGCGAGAACGGACTTAATATCGGTATGCGCCATATTACGCTTTCTACCTGCGGACTTGTTCCTAAGATTTATGAGCTTGCCGAGTTGAAATTTCCTATTACTCTATCGGTATCGCTTCACGCTCCCGATAATAAAACGAGAAGTATGACGATGCCAGTCAATAACCGCTATCCCGTAGAAACGCTTATAAAAGCCTGCCGTGATTATTTCGATATTACGGGGCGCAGGGTGAGCTTTGAGTACGCGATGATCGACGGTGTTAATGACAGCGATAATTCTGCCCGAAAGCTGGGAGAATTGCTCAGAGGGCTCAATTGTCACGTTAACCTGATTCCCGTTAATTCGGTTAAAGGCTCCGATTTTAAAAAGAGCCGCCTTGACAGACAAAAATCATTTGTTGAAATACTTAATAAATATCATATTACAGCGACCGTAAGACGTACGCTCGGAAGCGATATAAACGCTTCCTGCGGTCAGCTGAAAAGAAATCATACTCAAGAAGGAGGAAAATAGCTTGGAAATATTCAGTAAAAGTGATATAGGCTTAGTCCGAACTCAAAATCAGGATGACTGCCGTTTCGGAGTTATTTCCCCAAGCTGCGCATGGGTTGTAGTTTGTGACGGAATGGGAGGCGCTAACGGAGGCAATATCGCCAGCGCTTCCGCGGTTGAATACATAAGCCGTGAGATTGAAAAAATGTATTCCGATGATCTTTCTAAGGGAGAACTTTCAACTTTGATGACGGAGATCGTATCTCAGGCTAATCAAGCTATATTCGACTTGGCGTCGAGCGACGTTGAGCTTACGGGTATGGGTACTACATGCGAGTTTGTACTCGTTAAGGACACTACCGTTCATGTAGTCCATGTCGGGGACAGCCGTACCTACGCTATAAGAGGCGGGAAGATTAAACAGCTTACCGAGGACCATTCCGTGGTTCAGGAGATGGTAAGGCGCGGCGAGATTACCGCCGAGCAGGCTCAGACGCATCCCAATAAGAACTTTATTACACGCGCTCTCGGAATAAAACCCTCCGTACATCTGGATTATATCGAAACTAATTTTATTTACGGAGATGTTCTGCTCGTTTGTACCGACGGATTTTCAAACTGTGTAACTACGGGTGATATGGTAAAAATCTGCCACGAAAACCGCGGCGAAGGTCTTACCGATACTTTAGTTGAAAAAGCTAAGGAAGGCGGCGGAACAGATAATATTACCGTCGCGGTAGTTTATTAAGGGGTGGTTTTGTGGATAAATACAGTGGAAAAAAACTGGACGGACGCTACGAAATACACGAACTGATAGGCGTCGGCGGAATGGCGTATGTATATCGCTGTACCGATACAATAGATGACCGCGAGGTAGCGGTGAAAATATTAAAGGATGAGTTTTTAAATAACGAGGAATTTTAAAAATGAAAGTAAAGCTATCGCGATGCTTTCTCATCCCAATATCGTAAAGGTTTACGACGTAAGTTTCGGCGATATGATTCAGTATATCGTTATGGAATATATCGACGGTATTACCCTTAAGGAGTATATCGGACAACAGGGCGTGCTTGACTGGCGAGAGGCTCTGCACCTTACTACCCAGATTTTACGCGCTTTACAGCACGCTCATAATAAGGGCGTTGTACACCGCGATATTAAGCCTCATAATATTATGCTGCTCCAGGACGGAACTATTAACGTTACCGACTTCGGCATAGCGCGTCTTACGGATACCCAGACCAAGACGATGACCGAGCAGGCTATCGGTTCGGTTCACTATATCGCTCCCGAGCAGGCGCGCGGAAGTAAAACAGACGGTAAATCCGATATTTATTCCGTAGGCGTTATGCTGTACGAGATGATTACTGGAAAACTCCCCTTTGACGCTGACAGTGCGGTTAGCGTCGCGCTTATGCAGCTTCAGTCTACTCCCGAAATGCCGAGGAAGATCAACCCCGGTATTCCTGTCGGACTTGAGCAGATTACTATGCATGCTATGCAGAAGAATCCAGCCGACCGTTACCGCAGCGCTCTCGATATGCTGAACGATTTAGAACGGTTCAGGCTCAATCCGAACGTCAGATTTGATTATCAGATGTTTATTGACTCCGATCCGACAAAAAATGTAAAGAGTATCAAAAAGACTGTAAAGAAGAATATTCCCGAGCCCGAAATCGACCCTGATGATAATGGCGAGGATGACGAGGCTGAGGAAATCGAGAGAAAGAAATACCGCTCAAACGCGTATTATGTGATAAAAAGCATTATTATCTGCGCGATTATTGTTGCTATAATCACCCTCGGCGCGGCGTTGTTCAGAGGGTTTACTACGTCCCAGGCTACGGATGTTGAGGTTCCGAATTATGTCGGGATGAATATTGTTGACGCTAAGGAAAAGAATCCCAACAATTTTAAATTCGAGATTACCAGCCGATACGTAAAAACAAAAGAACTCGGAGAGATCCTTGACCAAGATCCCGAACCTGGTTCGAAACGTGTAAAGTCTGGCTCTACTATTGAAGTTACAATAAACGGTAAGGATACCGAAATGGCTGTTCCTTTCTGTACTAATGTCTCAAAGAAAGAGGCTGTTAAGGCGATTGAGGATAAGAACCTTTCTCCGAAGGTTATTGAGGTTTATGATACATTGACCCCGAAGGGCTATGTTTGTGATACCTATCCGCCAGCGGGCGTAAAGCTGACTGTAGGCTCGAGCGTGTTGGTTATTGTCGCTAAGGACGAGTACGTTAGCAAGGTTAAGGTTCCTAAGGTGACAGGTAAAACTTTATCTGAGGCTCAGGCGGAGCTTACTAAGAAAAAACTGCAATGTAAATATACTTACGACGACGAAAGCCTCGAGCCCGAGGGTACCGTTATCGGACAGTCGCCCTTACAACACAGTAAGGTTGAACCTGGTACAATTGTAAATATTGTTGTAAGTTCGGGTAAGGGCAGCCAGTCAACAATCAATATAACGGTTGATTTACCGACTAATATTGATTATGACGTCAATATGGCGGTATATGTAAACGGAGTATTGAACAGCGCTTATTCCAAGAAACTTAACCCTGCGTATAATTCAAGCTACGCTATGTCGTTTACGGGAAGCGGAAACGCTACGGTTCTTGTAACGCTTAACGGACAAAACTACAGGCGCTATACGCTGGATTATACGAGCGGAAAATACGAAACATCGTCGTATACGTTTGTTCCGACCGAACCGCCTACTACTAAACCTGTCGAAACTAACCCGCCTACCGAAGCTCCGACAGAGGTCGAAACCGAAGCTCAGGCGGAGGACGAGGAATAAATGAAGAGTTTAAACGGCATTATTTTAAAAAGCACAGGCGGCTTCTATTATGTAGAAGTCGCCGATGTGGTATATGAATGTAAAGCCAGAGGTATATTTCGGAAAAAGAATAATTCTCCCAGAGTTGGCGACAGGGTTAAAATAACGGTTCCCGAAGACGGCTACTGCTCTATTGACGAGATTTTCCCGAGGAAAAACTCGCTTAAAAGACCTCCTCTCGCCAATATAGATATTCTTGTAATCGTGGTGTCTACCGCCGAACCGTCGCCGAATTATCTGGTTATAGATAAGATGACCGCCGCCGCGGTTGATAATGATATCAAACCCGTGATTGTGGTATCTAAATCCGATTTAAAGCCCTCGGACGAGCTTGTATCGGTTTATAAAAGAGCGGGTATAAAGGCGTTTTCTTACTCGAGCGAATCGCCCGCAGACGCTTTAGTTATAAAAGAATTGCTTAAAGGAAAAACCTCGGCATTTACGGGCAACAGCGGGGTAGGTAAGTCTACTCTTTTAAACATCCTCTATCCCGAGCTTTCGCTGGAAACAGGCGAGATAAGCGAGAAACTCGGAAGAGGCCGCCACACTACCCGTACTGTGGAGCTTTTTAAAATCGACGGAGGTTATGTTGCGGATACCCCCGGCTTTTCGACAGTCGATTTAGAGCGTTATAATATGATAGATAAGGAAAACATAATGTTTTGTTTTCCCGAGTTTAAGGAATATCTGACGACCTGTCAATTTACTTCCTGTTCTCATACCTGCGAAAAAGGCTGTGCGATTATAAAGGCAGTCGAGGAGGGAATAATTCCCGAGTCAAGACACCGCAGTTATGTAGCTATGTATAACGAGGTAAAGGATATAAAGCAATGGCAGAAAAAGTAAGGTGCGTAATAATCTGCGGCTCTCCCGAGGCAGATATCGATTTTATAAAGCGCTTTGTAAAAAAAGACGATTATATAATTTGCGCCGACAGCGGATACGATACCGCCGTTAAAGCTGGAATTAAGCCCGAGCTTTTTGTCGGTGATTTCGATTCCTTTAGCGAAAAAATCGAAAGCGGTATTGAGATAATCGAGCTTAAAACTCATAAGGATGATACCGATTCTATGCACTGCGCCGAAGTAGCGCTCGAAAAAGGTTTTAAAAGAATAGTGCTTTTAGGAGCGTTGGGAGCGAGGCTCGACCATACTATCGCAAATCTCAGCGTGCTGGAGTATCTCAGCGATAA
>CAJOHT010000076.1 GCA_905234305.1 uncultured Ruminococcus sp.
AGAAGAAAGTTTCAAAATTTCCTTCGTCAAGCTCGATGTCATTATACTTTGTTTTTGTATCGCTTGAGGAGGTTTCCTCACCGTTGTCGTCTGTGGTTTTGGTGACGGTAGTTTTTATATCAAAATCATAAGTTTTGCCGCCGCAGGTGACAGACATTTGCTTAAGAGAGGAAAGCTCAGGTTTAAAAACATATTTTGTAACGAGCTTTTCCGCAGAAGTATCTACCCACGGGATAGAAGCTCTGCCGATTTTATAAATCACATTTCCTCCCTGCTTCATAATATAACAGTTTCCCTTTGAGTCGGGTTTAGAAGCGAGCAGGCTGACGGTAGTATCCGAATATTTGGCGGTAAGTTTAGCGTAAGGAGAGGCGAGTCCGTATTTCGAAAGAGAAAAATTCTTGACCGCCGCTACACTTTCCGCAATAAGTCCGCGTATCGCTCCCGAAACAGTGCTTGCTTCGGTTTCGTCGGCAAAAGTATTTGCGGGCGAAGTAATAAGATATTCGGATGAAAAATGCTTTGTATCGGGATTGGGTTTAAGAGTAATTGTGTTTTTAAACTTTGAACCCGATAGAGAAAGCGATGAAAACTTGGTTTTATTTTCGTCAGTCACGCTCTTGTTGATGGTAGTGCTGATATATTTATTAATCGGGTATAAGAGCTTTGAGGTCGTATCGGTATCACAGAGATAAACGGTTTTACCTGAACCGTACATTACGTAGGTTCCGAGCTTTTGAGCGGCGTCGGAGCCGACCTTTATAACGGATTTTGTACCGTCAGTAAAGGTAATATTCGCGACAGCGCGGGGTTTATCCATACCAAAATCAGCGAGATTGGAAGAAGCGTCTTCTGCCGAAACTGATTTAAAGCTGAGGGTCGAGCAGGCGTTAGCTATCTCGTCGGGGATTCCCGCTTGAAGGTCAAAGCCTTCGTAGCCTACAAGGGTATAAACCGTAGCCTCGGTCTTATACTTAGGCTTTCCCGTATCGGGGTCGGTTTCTTTAGTCTTTTTCTTAGGAGTATAGGCGTTGATAATATAATTTCCGCTGTTGTTTTTTATATTAATTGTTTTAATATCGGCGGGAACCTTGCCCACAAGCTCTCCGCTGCCGTTTTCCTTGATTTTACCGTTTGAGTCGGTTTTGATTTTTACCTCGCGCACCTTGTCTTTACCGACTTCGGTTTTTACCGCGGCGGAGCCTGATGTATCCGAGGACGAATTATCCTGAGGCATAAACAACAGCACAGCGCCCGCGCCAGCGAGTACCACAGCCGCGACTATACAGATGACAAGAGCTTTGATATGGTTGTTTTTCTTTTTAGCCGAGGAAGCGGACTCGCTCGGATTTTCAAATTTATCTAGCAAATCCTTATAATCTCTGTCTTCCTCAACTACCGCTTCGGTTTTTTTGATATCGTCGCTCATTACTTATTCCTCCTGCGGATATACATAATAAGACCGATAATAAGCACAATAATCGGTACGATGGCTATAAATATTGTTCCGACTGCTACGATTGTAGCCGCGTTTGTGACGCCAAGCTCCTTATCGTCGAGCGAGGCTGAATTTATGGTAATGCCCATATCTCCGCGGTTTGTAACAGTATTGCAGAAATTGATGATATAGTTAGAGTTATTATAAGAAGAGGTTGAAAGGAAAGTGTTTGTGAACATATAGGGTGAGCTAAAGACAGCTACGTTGGATTCCTTATTATCGGAATTTGTCTTTTTGCCGATTGCGGCTACTGTGACGCTCTTCTTTTTGTATTTTTCGATTTCCTTTTCACTTTCTATTTCCGAGGTATCTACACTGAACGGAATAACTCCTACGGAGGATTCTGCTCCGAGAATCGCTTGAGCAGTTTCCTTATCCTTTATAGTAATATTTCTGGAATTGTAGGTAATTGTAGGGATGCTGGAGTTTTTAAGATTTGCGGTATACGCGTCGTTTTTATAATCGGTAAGGAACATATACGGATTTTGAACAACATATTCCGAGCTTGTACAGAAGCATAATCCGTCCGATACCTTCATTCCGTATTCCTCAAGAATTCCGTCAAGATTAGGAGTAGAGGTTTGTACATCCATCGGCAGGTAAATTAAGGTTTTTCCTTTATCGCCGTTGTTATCAAGCCACGAATTCAGCTTTTTAACGCCCTGTTCGGAAACATCTACGGTAGGAGCGTAAAGCACGGCGATTTTTGCGCTTTTTCGGAGATTTTGGGTAGTGAGGTTAATCTCTTTTACGTCGTAAGCGTTCTGCTTAAGCAAGGTCGAGAGAGAGGAATAATAGTTTTCTTCCTCGCCTGAACCTGTAATTATATCGACGCCGACTTTGTCTGCAACTGTAACGTCAAGTATTCCCGTGATAACCGCCTGTTCGATTTTTGTAGCGGTGTAAGCGTAATAGCCGTAATACGAATATGTTTCGCTGTCGTAAGTAAAGCAGTCGGTAAGCGGGAGAGAGGTATAATTATCGCCCGCGTCTATTATAATAAGGTTGCTTGCGTTATCGGAGTTCCAATCAACGTTTTTGTATTTGCCCGTAAAGGTCGGGTTAGATGAAAGGTCAACAAATTTTAAGCTGACTTTATCGCTTGCCGCCATTTTATGGAGGAGTTTATCCGCCTGAATAAAATACTGAGCGCCCGAATAAGCGTTCAAACCGCTCTTAAAGGCATCCTCTTTAGCCATTACATAGATAGTAATATCTTTTTTAAGCTGTTTAAGGTATTCCGAGGTATCGTTCTGGAGCTGGTAAGTCTGGGAAGAGGTCATATCAAACTGAAATGACGGAAAACGCTCTACAAGCAGTCCCGTTATAAAGTTTATAAGTATGATAATACAGATGAATACTGCCGTAATAGCGACGGAAATCGTACCTCTTTTAGCTTTTCGCGAGGTTAAAAACGCGATAAGTTTATTTTTCTTTTTAGGAGCGGGTGTTGTTTCGGGGATATTGTTTTCAAAGATTTCTTTATTATCCATATTTATACCTCCTTAGCTCCAGCGTCTTTTCTCGAATACACGGATCGTAAAGAATATAAACAGCGCGATTACGCTTAAGAAAAAGACTACGCCCGTGAGGTCGAGAATACCGTATGTGAAATTCTGATAATAATTTGTAAAGGATATGGCGTTTATCGCGTTTGAGAGCCATGTAATTGAGCTTGTCATCGAAACGATAGTGCTGAGCATATAAGTAAGAATTCCTACCGCCATACCGATAACCGCGGCGATAACCTGGCTTTCTGTCAACGCGCTGATAAAAATATCAATAGCCAAAAGCGCTCCGCCGAGAAGCAGTATACCAATCGTCGTACAGATAATTACAGGCCAGTTTGCGGGAGTAAACATCTGTATCACAAGTCCGAAAACAAAGAAAATAAGGCAGCAAATCGCGTAAAGAATAAACGCGCCCAAGAATTTTCCGAGAACAATCTCAAAAAGATTCGCGGGAGAGGTTAAAAGCGCCTGATCGGTTTTCTGGCGTTTTTCCTCGCTGAAAGATTTCATCGCGATAATCGGGGTTAAAAAGACTATAATCACAAACATATTGCTGAAAGTATAGCTTAAGGACGAGTTGTTTGACATAAAACAGGTTATTATGAAGAAATAACCCGAAAAGCCGAAGAATACCGCCATAACTATATACGCTATCGCGGAGTTAAAATACGAGCTTAGCTCTCTTTTAAGTATCGCGCCCATTATCTTACACCTCCCGTGATATTTTTAGTCTGATCCTGACTTACGAGTTTTAAGAAGCTGTCCTCTAAGGTTTCGTTGCCGCTTTGCATATCTAAAATAACGCATCCCGAGTTTGCTATAGCGCGGAAAACATCGCGGCGGATATCAGTGTCGTTTTTATATTCGACAAGATATCGTGCGGTATTTTCACCCGTATCGTGCTGTTTACGGATTTTAAGAACTCCTGGGATAATCTTAAGCGCGTCTAAAACTGTTGAGGATGAGCCTTCGATATCGAGTCTTAACTTTTGCTCGCCTGAAATAGAGGAACTGAGGTTTTCGGTTTTTTCGTCGGCTACGATTTTTCCGTTAGATATAACTATAATTCTGTCGCATGTAGCGGAAACCTCCGAAAGCACATGAGATGAGAAAATAACGGTGTGTTTTTTACCGAGACTTCTTATAAGATTACGGATTTCAATAATCTGCTGGGGGTCAAGACCTACTGTAGGCTCGTCGAGAATAAGTATCGGCGGTGCGCGAACCCGACTCTCTGGCGATAACCTTTAGACAGGTTTTTAATTATTCTTTCGGAAACGTCCGAAATCTTAACGAGCTTCATAACCTCTTGAATGTGTTCCTTTTTAGGAAGTCTGACTTTTTTTAAGTCAAACATAAACTCAAGATATTTTCTTACAGTCATATCGACATATAACGGGGGGATTTCAGGAAGATAACCGATATTGCTTTTTACTTTTTTAGGGTTATCTAAAACCTCGGCTCCGTTTACGGTAACGGTACCGCTTGTAGAGGAAATATAGCCTGTAATCATATTCATAGTCGTACTTTTACCCGCGCCGTTCGGACCGAGAAAACCTAGGATTTCTCCGCTTTGGACGGTGAAGCTGATATTGTCGACAACAGTAGTATTTCCGTATCGCTTAGTCAGGTTTTTTACCTCAACCATAGCCTTCACTCCTTTTAGACGATAATTATTTATTGTATTATAACATATAAATCGGGTTTTTGGGTAAAAATAATGAAAAATCAGCTTAAGTTCACAATTTTTCAAAAAACCGTCACATTTCAATTTTTATAAAAGAAAGGATAACTATGGATTATATAATTTCGTTCGTTGTCGGAGGGCTTATCTGCGTGTTGGGACAGCTTTTAATTGACAAAACAAATTACACCCCCGCCAGAATTCTTACGGGGTTCGTTATCGCGGGAATCGTATTGACCGCGTTAGGTATTTATAAGCCTTTCGCGGATTTTGCGGGAGAGGGAGCGGCTGTACCGATCTCGGGTTTCGGGTATCTTATGGCGTCGGGTACGGAGCAGGCGATTCGCGAAAACGGCGCTTTGGGAATTCTAACGGGACCTTTAACTGCCGCGGCAGGGGGTATTTGCGCGGCAGTAGCAGGTTCGGTAATAGCGGGGCTGCTTTCAAGCTCTAAAGAAAAGTAATTGTATTAAGGCAGGTAATAATGGAATGCTATTCCGTAACCCTTGCGCTATATTTAAAAATCGTCTATAATATATGCGTATTTTGATAATGAAGGCAATAAATATGTATAAGCTGAGAAGATTTTTAAAGGATTATAAGCTACAGCTGATTGTCGGACCTCTTTGTAAGCTGTTCGAGGCCGTGCTGGAGCTGTTCGTACCGCTTGTTATGGCGGGGATCATCGATAACGGAATCCTTAAAAATGACAAAGACTATATAATAAAAATGGGATTGGTACCGATTTTGCTCGCGGCAGTCGGTTTAAGCGTTGCGCTTGTATGTCAGTATATGGCTTCCTATACTTCGCAGGGAGCGGGTACAAAAATCCGTGAAGCGTTATTTAAGCATATCGGAACGCTGTCGCATAAGGAGCTTGACGAAATCGGTACGCCCGCGCTTATTACGAGAATGACGAGCGATATTAACGCGGTTCAGGCGAATATCGCTATGACGATGCGCCTGCTTTTAAGAGCGCCGTTTCTTATAATCGGCGCGCTCGTTATGTCGTGTTTTATAAACCTGTGGCTCTCGCTGATATTCTTCGCGGCGTCGGCGTTGATTGGAGCGGTGCTTTATTTGGTGATGACTAAATCGCTTCCTTTTTATAAGGCTGTTCAGGGTAAGCTCGACAAAATCGCGCTTTTATCCAGGGAAAATCTCTCGGGCAATCGGGTAATAAGAGCTTTTTCAAAGCAGCGCGCCCAGGAAGAAGCGCTCGATAAGGAAGCGGAGTCGCTAGCGAAAATCTCAACGCGGGTCGGCAGGCTTTCCGCGCTTTTGAATCCTGCTACATACGCTATCGCTTATTCGGCGGTAATTCTTATTTTGTACTTCGGAGCGGGAAAGGTAAACTCGGGAGAAATGCTTTCGGGCGATATTGTCGCGCTCGTAAGCTATATGACTCAAATTTTGCTCGCGATGATAGTGCTTGCGAATTTAGTTGTTTTACTTTCGAGAGGAAGCGCTTCGGCGTCTAGAATAAACGCCGTTTTCGAGACCAAGCCTTCCGTAACTGAAAGTGAAAAACCCGAACCAGCCGCGGTAAAAGACGCTCCCGAGGTAGAATTCAAAGACGTCAGATTCAGTTACGGCGAGGGTGACAGCGAGCTTGAGAATATTAGCTTTAAAATAGAAAAAAACAGCTTTACTGGTATAATCGGACCGACAGGCTCGGGAAAAACTACGCTGTTAAGCCTGATTTTAAGATATTACGACGCAACCTCGGGAGAGGTTAAGCTTAACGGCATAAACGTAAGAGAGCTATCTTTCGGTAATCTGAGAGGAAAGATTGGAGTAGTTCCCCAGAAATCGGTTTTATTCAGCGGTACGGTGCGCTCGAATATGCTGTGGCAAAAATCGGACGCTGTTGATGAAGAGATTTTTGAAGCGCTCAGGATAGCGCAGGTCGATTTTATAGATGACCTTGATAAATATGTTGCTCAGGGAGGAGCGAATTTTTCAGGAGGTCAGCGCCAGCGCTTGTGTATTGCGAGAGCTATTGTCGGCTCGCCCGAGCTTATTATACTGGACGACAGCTTTTCGGCGCTTGATTTCGCTACCGAGAAGGCTCTTAGAAACGCGATTTTAAAATCAAAAAATATAACATTTATTGTTGTTACGCAGAGATGTTCCTCTATTATGTCCGCCGACAAGATACTTGTTCTGGAGGATGGCAAGCTCAAAGGAGAGGGTACTCATAAAGAGCTTTTAAAATCCTGCGACGCGTACAGGGAAATCTGCCTTTCTCAGTTAAAGGAGGCGGAATTATGAGCATAGTTAAAAAGATTTTACATTACACAAGGGCTCATTCAATATATATTCTGCTTTCGCTTATCTGCTCGGCAATAAGCGTAGGTTTTACCCTTTATATCCCTGTGCTTATCGGAAACGCCATAGATTATATGGTGAAAAAAGGCGCGGTTGATTTTGTCGGTATCAGCGGTATTTTAGTACAAATCGGTATTTTTATTATTGTCGCGGTAGTTTTTCAATGGCTGGCTGGTAATTTTACAAATATTATCTGCGCGCGGACAGTCCGCGATATGAGACAGGATGTTTTTAAAAAGTTTAACAGGGTTCCTTTAAGCGATATTGACAGTATGGCTCACGGCGATTTGATAAGCCGTATTACAAATGACGTCGAGGCTGTCGGCGACGGTTTAAGCCAGGTTATAACACAGCTTTTTTCGGGAATAGTAACTATTGTCGGGACTCTTGTTTTTATGGTGAGTATAAATCTTTGGATAGCTCTTGTCGTAGTGATTTTAACTCCGCTGTCGGTTTTGGTCGCAGGAATTATCGGAAAACTCTGCGCTAAAAGCTTCCGCGAACAACAGGAGCTTCAGGGCGAAATAAGCTCATATGTTGAGGAAATAGTAGGGAACCAAAAGGTTGTTAAGGCGTTTGCCTACGAAAAACGCAGTCAGGAAGAATTTAACGAAAAGAATAAAAGGCTGTTTAAAGTCGGCTTAAAAGCGCAATTCGCGGGAGCGCTCGCGAATCCGAGTACGCGTTTCGTTAACAATATCGTATACGCGGTTACGGGGATAGTGGGAGCTATTTCGGTTGTAAGTACCTTTATGGGAACGCTTACAATCGGCGGACTTTCCTGTTTTTTAACCTACGCTAATCAGTATACAAAACCTTTTAACGAGGTAACGGGAGTATTGACCCAGATTCAGACTGCTTTAGCTGCGGGAGACAGGGTGTTTAGAGTGCTGGAAAGTGAAAACGAACCTGATGACAGCGATAAATCAAGCCCCGAAAGTATTAAGGGGGATATAGAGTTTAAGCATATAGCTTTCGGATATAATCCCGAAAAACCAATTATAAAGGATTTTTCGCTTTCGGTTAAAAACGGACAGCAAATCGCGATAGTTGGACCTACAGGCTGCGGAAAAACTACGCTGATTAACCTAATTATGCGGTTTTATGAGGTGGATTCGGGAGAGATTCTGATAGACGGAATAAACACGCGGGATATTAAGCGCGACAACCTTCGCGGATTTTTCGGAATGGTGCTTCAGGACAGCTGGCTTTTCTCGGGAACGATAATGGAAAACCTGCGTTACGGGAACCCATCCGCTTCCGATGAGGAAATCATAGAAGCGGCTAAGCTGAGCTATGCCCACAGTTTTATAAGAAAAATGCCCGATGGTTATAATACAAAACTCTCCGAGGGCGCGTCTAATCTATCAGCAGGGCAAAAGCAGCTTTTATGTATCGCAAGAGCTATGGTATTAAATCCGCCGATGCTTATTCTTGACGAAGCGACATCTTCGATAGATACCTTAACTGAAATCAGAGTGCAAAAAGCGTTTAAAAAGCTGATGAAGGGACGCACGAGCTTTGTTGTAGCTCACAGACTATCGACGGTTAAGGAAAGCGACGTTATACTTGTTATGAAGGACGGCGATATTATAGAGCAGGGAACTCACAACGAGCTTCTGAAACTGAAGGGCTTTTACGAAGAATTATATAACAGCCAGTTTAGCGATATGGGTTGACAAAATAAATCTTACTGTGATAAAATACATTTCGGATATTTTGATAAGCGATGACGAGGAGGTCTGTTTTTCCCGAGGCATAGAGAGGAAGCGGTTGGTGTAAGTTTTCGCGAGGGATTTACGGATGTAGCCTTTGAGCTTTTAAGCTGAACTGAAAGTAGGTTTAAACGGGTTCGACCGTTATATCGACAGAGAGCGGATTATATAATCCGAACTTGGGTGGTACCACGGACAATGTTCGCCCCGAGCTTTTGCTCGGGGCTTTTTCGTTAATTTTTTATTGAAAAAAGGTTAGAGTAAAATAGAAAGGAAAGATATTATGAGTAAAGAAATGGCAAAATCCTATAATCCAAAGGATTTTGAAGACAGAATTTACGATTTCTGGATGAAGGGCAATTACTTCCATGCCGAGATAGATAAGGATAAGAAACCTTATACTATCGTTATGCCGCCGCCCAATATTACGGGTCAGCTTCATATGGGACATGCTCTCGACGAAACATTGCAGGATATCCTTATCCGCTGGAGAAGAATGCAGGGTTATTCGGCTTTATGGCTCCCCGGAACAGACCATGCTTCTATAGCTACGGAGGCTAAAATTGTTGAGGCGATGCGCAAGGAAGGGCTTACTAAGGAAGACCTCGGACGCGAAAAATTCCTTGAGCGCGCGTGGGACTGGAAAAAGGAATACGGCGGACGTATTACCGAGCAGCTTAAAAAACTCGGTTCCTCCTGCGACTGGGAACGCGAGCGGTTTACAATGGACGAGGGCTGTTCAAAAGCGGTAAACGAGGTGTTTGTGCGCCTTTATAACGATGGAAAAATTTACCGCGGAAACCGTATGGTTAACTGGTGTCCTCATTGCTGCACCTCGATTTCCGACGCGGAGGTTGATTACGAGGAACAGCACGGTCATTTCTGGCATCTTCTCTATCAGGTTAAGGAGACGGGCGAGTATCTTGAGCTTGCTACAACACGTCCCGAAACTATGCTCGGCGATACAGCCGTAGCGATAAACGCCGAGGATGAGAGATGCACGGCTGCCACGTTATCCTTCCTCTTTTAAATAAAGAAATCCCGATTGTATGCGACGACCATGCCGATATGGAAAAGGGAACAGGCGTAGTTAAGATTACTCCCGCTCACGACCCTAACGACTTTGAGGTTGGTCAGAGAAACAATCTGCCTATCGTACGCTGCTTTACCTATGACGGTCATATGACGGGTAAAGAGGATGTAGAAAAGTACAACGAGCTTGTAAAAAAAGGAAATCTTGCCGAAAACGAGCCCGAGGTTCTCGACTGCGGAAAATACGCGGGACTCACTACCGAAGAAGCCAGCAAGGTTATATTAGAAGATTTAAAGGCTATCGGCGCACTTAAAGAGGTTGAGGATCTAACCCACGACGTAGGTACCTGCTACCGTTGTCATACTACTATCGAGCCGATGGTAAGTAAGCAGTGGTTCGTAAAAATGGATCCGCTCGCTAAACCCGCGATTAAATGCGTACGTGACGGTAAGACTAAGTTTATCCCCGACCGTTTTGATAAGATTTATTATCATTGGATGGAGAATATAAAAGACTGGTGTATAAGCCGCCAGCTTTGGTGGGGACATCAGATTCCCGCCTGGTACTGTGACGAGTGCGGAGAGGTAATCGTTGCTAAGGACGAGCCTCATACCTGCCCGAAATGCGGAAGCGAAAAACTTACCCGCGACGAAGATACTCTCGATACGTGGTTCAGCTCGGCGCTTTGGCCGTTCTCTACTCTCGGCTGGCCCGACGAAACTCCCGAGCTTGACTATTTCTTCCCGACAAGCACGCTTGTAACGGGTTATGATATTATCTTCTTCTGGGTAGCGAGGATGATTTTCTCTTCGGTTGAGCATATGAAATCCCAGCCCTTCGATACCGTGTTTATCCACGGAATCGTTCGTGACGAAAACGGCGTTAAAATGAGTAAATCCCTCGGAAACGGCATCGACCCGCTCGAGGTAATCGAGAAAAACGGCGCCGACGCGTTAAGATTTTTCCTCGCGACAGGTAACGCCCCGGGTAACGATATGCGTTATTCCGATAAAAAGGTTGAGGCTTGCGGAAACTTCGCGAATAAGCTATGGAACGCCATGAATATCGACGATTTCGAGGTTAAAAATGAGCTTCCCGCCGAGCTTACCATCGAGGATAAGTGGATAGTTTCCACCCTCAATACCGTAGCTAAGGAAATCAACGTTAATCTTGAAAAATTTGAACTCGGAGTCGCTGTTCAGAAGCTCTATGACTTTATATGGGACTGCTTCTGCGACTGGTATATCGAGCTTAGTAAATCAAGACTCCAAAGCGAGGGAGAAACCGCCGCTAACGCGCGTCAGATACTGCTTTGGACTTTAGATAAGATATTGAAACTGCTCCATCCGTTTATGCCTTATATAACCGAGGAAATCTGGCAGACCTTACCCGTAGAGGGTGAAACTATTATGCTTCAGGAATATCCTAAGTATGATGAAGCGCTCAACTTCCCCGAGGCTGTAAGCAGTATGGAGAAGATTATGGAAGCGATCCGCGCTATCCGTAACCGCCGTAATGAGATGAATGTACCTCCCTCAAAGAAGGCGAAAGTATATATCGCGACTAAGTTTAAGGATGTTTTCGATAGCGGAGCTAAGTTTATCTGCCGTCTTGCTTCAGCGAGCGAGGTTGAAACGGGCGAGAGCTTCGATATCGAGGGGGCTGTTAACGTAGTTACGGCAGACGCTAAAATCTATATCCCGATGGATGAGCTTGTAGATAAAAAAGCTGAGCTTGAGCGCCTTAACAAGGAGCTTCAGGCGATTGAGAAACGCTTAGCCCAGAGCGAAGGCAAGCTCAATAACCAGGGCTTCGTCGCTAAAGCTCCCGCTGCGGTAGTCGAAAAGGTTAAAGGCCAGGCTGCTAAGGAGAGAGAGCAGATAGCTATGATCAAAACCGCGATAGAAGCGTTAAATTAAATCTTCGATTTAATAAGTAATAAGTAAAAGGCAATAGGTAATAGATAAGCCGTGGAGTTTTTACGCTCCACGGCTTAATATCTGTAAAATAATTATAAATAATTAAAAGTATAAACCCGCCGGCTTCGCCGCCGTTAATGAACTTTTCCTTTCGATTAGTCTTTTTCAAAGGCGGATTCGGCACCCGCGGCTCGCGGTTTAAAACATTTTACCTTCGTACGGCGTATACGGCATTTTGTCGAAATCATAAGTTTTTAATTCTTCGAGAGTGATGTTGGAATGACATCCCTCGTGAATCATAAGGTTGGAGTCTTTGCCGAGATGTACTACGACTACGGGAGTATTCGTACCGTAGGCGTAGCCGCATTCCCATGCCGTACCGCTGTCGCTGTAATTTCCGTAATAAAGCATTACTACCGCGTCAGCCCAGTCGATAAAGCGCCTGTCGTTCATAAATGTTTCCTTAGACCATAGCGGCGAGCCGATATTTTCCTCGCTTCTTACTTCATTAAGGCGCGGGCTGAAAACGTCAAATCCTCGGTCAAAAAGGATTTTTTCAGCTACTTCAACATTTTTAAGTTCCTCTTCGTTAAAAAACGGCGAGGCTAAATATATTTTCATAATTCCATCTCCTATGTTAAAAAGGTCGGGATACAATATGCAGCCCGACCTTATATAGTATTATGCTTCTTCCTTAAAAAACAGTGTGTATTTTTTCTTTTTGACTTTTCTCAGTACCGTGTAGCCGATAAACAGCGCGAGTCCGATAATAGAGATGATCGTACCCTTTGTAAAGCCTTTGGGGAGGAAGCTGAGAGAAATCTCGTGTTTACCCTTAGAGAGGTTAAACGCTGTTAAAGCGTGAGCGACAGGAGTGATCTCCGTATCCTTGCCGTCAACTTTGGCGGTCCAGCCTTCGTTTTTGCTGCCGAAAAGTTTGCCGATTAAAGTATCGTCATCGGTAGAACCTGTTTCGTAGGGGATAGAGGTATAGAAAAGACCGTCTTCGTCAGCGTATATTGTACCTTCCATAGAAGAACCTGTCAGCTTGGTTGTAGTCATACTGTTTTTGATAGTCTTTAAGCCTTTTTCAAAAACTTCCTCATTAAGAAGATTTACGTAAACTTTTGCCGAGCCGTTGGCGCCTTCTTTAAGGTCGCTGTATACTGAGATTTTATCGCCCTTGTTAAAGTATCCGATAGACATCATATAAGGACGTTTTATATAGAAGGATGAAGTTCCTGTGCGGGCGACATCGTTACACATAATCTTAACGTTATCCGCGTCGGTAATCTGAACATACGCGTAATAATATCCGTTCTGAGGAGCGCGGTAGTTCCACTTAAGATGAGGCGTAAGATTCTGACTGTTTGAAGAGAAGCTGTAGCTGCCGTAATTAAGACGGTTAACAGGGAAATCCTTATAGTCGGTATGTCCCTGGTCTACAACGTCGAGTTGAGTATACAGCTTTTCTTTAACTCCTGTCGCGAGCGAGAAGAAATCGTTCTGCTTTTCAAAAACGTTATAAGTATCCTCGTCGCTTTCGCCCTGATAACTGAGCAGAGAGCTTTTTACCATCATACCCATAGGGATATAATTCTGGTTTTTCATCAGTTTTACATTAGCCGAATTATAAACCTCTTTAAGGTACTTTTTGTCGTTATAATTGCCGTCGCGGGCAATAATATACTTAATATTCATAAACAAATCGGTAACGGGTGAGTTTTCGGCATATGTATAGCGGTTGCCCGAAAGCCATCCCATAAGACCGAAGTTTTCCGCGAAGCGGGTAATGCTTTCGTTTGTCATCGAGTTAAACATCGAAACGCCGTTAAAGCGGTTTAACGAGGAGTCGCACAATGTTTGTGTGCTTGTAAACTCGGCTCTCCAAAGCTCGGGAGTGTCTTTTTCGGCATTTTTCATATACTCTACGACATTAGCGGTGTTCGCTCCGCCTCGGGGATATTCAAATGTAGTTGTTACCGAGGTTGTTTTAACGCCGATATAAGCAGTAGCCGCGCCCTGGGCTACGACGATAGCCGTAAGTATAATACATAAAACGGGTTTCCTTATCGTCGTCTTTTTAAACAGGAACAGAGCGACAAGAATAAGCAGAGCTATGACCGCTGTGGAAACAATTACGAGAACGCTTTGGGTTCCGATACATAGGAGTACAACAATAGTAGTAACAAGCGCGGTTATAATAAGGTCAAAGTAATTCAGGCTGTCAATAATCTGGAACGCCCTGAACGCCATAAGCACAAGTATGAAACTTACAAGATAGCTGAAGCGGTAGGGTATCATATTTGTAAAATGGAAACCGTGCCACATATAGTCAAGCTGGCGGATAATAAAGCTCATGATAAGGAATAAAAGAAGACATCCGTTAAAAATCTTTTCTCTTAGCTTAATCTTCTTCGATACCATAAACATAATGCCGAGAACTATCGAGATAACACCGCAGGCGATGTTCGGAAGACCGCCTGTAGTAGCGGGCTCAATAAACGCTCCTGTGTTGGAAATAACCTGTTTTATAGCGTCCATCGTGCCGACAAAATCATTAGTGGCGCCTATGTTGATCTGATATCCCGTGGGGAAGGTGCTATCCGCGGCATGGGTATTCTGCAGACCGAAGAAAGCGGGAAGCATAAAGAACAGCGTAATTAAAATCGCAACAATCGAGCATATTCCCATACGCGCGAAGCGTCTGCCGAATTCCTTTATGCCGTCCCAGCGGCATACGTTGTAGCCGATAAATACAAGCACCATAAATATGCAGGTAAAAAGACCTATATAATAGTTGGTCAATACCGAAAGTGCCAGCGTGATTATATAAAGGCGGTATTTGCCTTCGCGCATCAACGCGGTAAAGCCCATAACAACAAGCGGAGTCAGCGCTACCGTATCGAGCCAGATTTCGCACCAATAATAGCCCATAAAGAACGCCGAAAGCGCGAAACAGGTTGAGAAAATCACGAGAGAAATATCGTCGCGTTTAAAGGTGTAGCGTAAGAATATCGCGAAAAATCCGCCCGCAAGACCGATTTTAAGCACAACCGAGAAGGTGAGGTACATATCAAGCCAGTCGTTCGGGATAAATATCGTAAAGATATTAAGAGGGCTGGCGAGATAATAGGACATAAGAGAGAAATAGTTTGTTCCTCCGCCCTGGGTCCATGACCAGAAAAGCGATTCTCCGTGCTTAAGCTTGTCCTGAAAATCTACGAGGAAGGGATAATACTGATGCCATAAATCGGTAACGAGAATTTGCTTGTCGCCGAAAGGACGGCATCCCATAACCGCGAACGCTATAAACATAAGCGCGAAGGGGATAAGAAACGAGAGGAAAATAAAAAGATTTCTGCTGAAAAACTTTCCTTCTCTTAAGGTTGCCTGCGTCGGACAGTCAAAAAGCGAAAGTCTTTTTGTTACCGTCGCTGTTTCCTGAACCGCCTCAGGCTTGTTCTTTTTCTTAGACATTTGAAAATCTCCTATTCAAAATAATTGCATTTTTACACATCGTATATAATAACACATTTTTTTTTCAAGGTAAATATAAAAAATAAATAAATCTTTCATAAAATATAGACTTTTTTGTTATAAGTTGGTATAATTTTAAAATGGAGGAGAGTAAAATTATGAAAAATTTTCTCAAAAATTTTTTTGATATAAAATTCTGGAAATTTATTCTTGTCGGAATACTTAATACTATTGTCGGTATGGGACTGCAATTTGTGTTCTATAATTGCTTCGGCTGGGATAAATATAATTGGGGCGTATTGCTCGCGACCTTTATCGGTAACTTCCTCGGAAGCGTTCTGAGCTATTTTTTAAACAAGTATTTTACTTTTAAAAACACCGAAAAGGGATGGAAACCTGTTTTCCGTTTCGCGCTTAATATCGCGCTATGCTATTTTATAGCTTATGTTGTAATAACGCCGATCGTAAGCCTTATTTGTACCGCGAACGGGCTTACTATGTTCGGCTGGTCGGTTAATAAGTTCGCGGGCAACGTTTCTATGGCTGTGGGCGCCTGTATGTTCGTAGCCTGTAACTATGTGGGACAAAGGTTCTTTGCCTTTAGGGAAAAGAAAGAAATAACGCCTTCTGAGGAAAAAGAATCCTGACCCTAAAAGGGAGGTAAATATGAAAAAACTGTTCGGACTAATCCTGACGCTGGCTTTGGTTATTACCGCGGTATCGGGCTGTTCCTGCTCGCAGGAAGCTCCCGCGAAAAAACCCGCAGTAAAAACTGTCGCTAAAAAACAAGAAGTTAAGTATAAGGAAAATAACTTCGTTTTAAGCAGCGACTATAACTATTATATCGGCGAAAAGGATATGTATTCGACCCTGCTTTTCGCTAAAGATCGTTATGTATATTCAAACAAGAACGGTATTTACGTGAAAAAGGACTTAAGAAACGGCGGTCGTAAAATCACCGCGTGGAGCAACGGCGCCGTGCTTTGTGACGGTGAAACCGTCTATTATCTTATTGTGAAAAGCGGTAGCGACTCAACTTACGAGTATTATATTTTTTCCGTCGGAATGGACGGAAAAAATGAAAAAAAGATTCTCAGCGGAATAGGACCCGCCTCGCTTATTACGATTTATAACGGTAATCTTTATTTCAGAAACAGTCCCGATACGTCGGCTGAAAAGGATACCCATATTATGCGTTATAAGCTCGGAAGCAAAAAGGATCCCGAGATGATCTCGCTCGATTATCAGGTTAACTATAACTGCGTATATAACGGTAAAATCTATTTCTCGAACGATAAGTTTTCCTCGCCCGAGCTGATATCGAAGAAGGATGTGGACTACAGCGTTTACTCGCTCGACCTTGAAACAGAAGATATCAAAAAGGTTGTTGAGTACAGTTACGGGGAGAGCATAGCCGCTAAAGACAGTAAAGACGCTGTGTTCTATTCGCGTAAGGTCGGCGAAAAAGGAAAAATATTTGTTATCGGTAAAGATAACAAAATAACCGAATCTAAGAGCTTTAAGACAAAAATCGACCCGTGGTTTACGGATAAAACTTCCGAAAACGCTTATATGTGCGATTTTAATAAGGTCAACAACGAAATTTTCCTTAAGTATAATATAAAAACCGCTGCGCATAAAAAACTTTCGGTAAGTCCGAAAAACTACAGCTGTTCAGGTATTACCTCGGGACTTAAGCCGACGGATAATGTGTATATCGCGCTGACATCCGAGGGCAAAAAGCTGACGAAAAGCGTAGCCGTTCAGAAAGTAGTCGGCAATAAAACAAAATACTGTAAATTCAACGGCAAAAAATCAATTGAAACCGACCTTTTCTGGATTACGGACGATAAGCTGATTCTGGAAGTTAACAACAAAATGAGAGTGTACAATTTAAAATAATAGAGCATATATAAAAAGACGCGGCACATTTTTTGCCGTTAAATTAATATTAAAGTTTTAATTAAATTATAAAGCCTCCGTTTACTCCGAGAATTTGTCCCGTAACAAAGCTCGCGTTATCGCTTGCTAAAAATACCGCCGCGTTCGCGATATCCTCGGGAGTACCAAGTCTTAAAAGCGGAGTTTCTTCGGTTAAGGCTTTTCTGGTTTCATTGTCAAAATCCTTCATCATATCGGTGTCTATTATGCCAGGAGCGATACAGTTTACGCGGATATTTGAAGGGGCAACCTCCTTGGCGAGCGCCTTTGTCAGTCCGATTACGGCGGCTTTGGAAGCGCTGTAGTGAACCTCACAGGAGGCCCCGACTTGTCCCCACATTGAGCTTATGTTGATTATTGAGCCGCTTTTTCTTTTTATCTTGAGCAGTAAAAAACGCCGTCAAGATTAACCGCAAGCATTTTCCGCCATTCTCCGTCGGTTATGTCGGTAAACAGCTTTTGTTGAGAGATTCCCGCGTTATTTATGAGTACGTCTATATCGCCGATTTCGGCGAACATTTTTTTAACCGCACCGCTGTCGGAAATATCGCATTTAACTGTTTTACATTCGATATTATATTTTTGCGACAATCTTTTTGATAAATCTTGTGCTTTACTTTCGTTTTTGTTATAATTGATTATAGGGGAAAAGCCCGCTTCGGCGAACGCCTCGGCGATAGCGGCGCCGATTCCGCGAGAGGCTCCCGTTATCAGTACAGTTTTCATACCAACACCTTCTTTTAAGATTTAAGATTATTGTACTATAAAACGGATATATAATCAACAAGAAAAGCTATCGGTTAATTTATACAAATCCCGAGCATAGAGTTTAGGCATATCGCCGAAAACGAAAAAAATTTTAGAATTTTGAAACTTTTTAAAAAAATTTTTACACTTATATAATGAAGAACAGGAGGTATTACTATGAAAATTTTTAAAAAATCATTAGGTGTTTTTTTATCACTAATTATCGCGGCAAGCGTTATTGTTATTCCTACAGCAGCTTCGGCGGCTGATACAATCAATAAGACCGTAATGCAGTATACGAATGTAAATTTAACCTTCGATAAACCTGAAAACGACGAATATGACTGCAAAATTGAAAACAACGACAGCGGATACGCGAAAATAGAGGCGAATAACGAGGGCAATCATTATTGGCTTTGGGTGGAAGGTGTAAAAGCTACTAAATCCGTAAAACCCCTTATTACGATTACCGATAAAAAAAGCGGAAAAGAAGTAAAAAAATTCCAAATCACCGTAACAGCGGCAAAAAAGGTCAAGGCTTCTAACGTAACAATGAATAAAGGCATATGGAAGGAATTCCATATTAAAAACCCTTACATTAAGGAGCATAAGTTTTCCTATAACAAGAAAATCATTAAAATCAAACAAGGCGGTTACAGTTACGGCGGCGGCAATTGGATCCATACGGGGGAACGACTACCGTTAAAGTAAAATTAGCGCTTAAGGGTCCCGATAAGCTGATAAGTACATTCAAAATCACTGTCGGGGATTATAAGGCATCTCTTAAAAAATCGTATAAAAAATGTACGATCAAGTATAATAAGCATCTCAAGCATTCCTACAACCTTGATGAAGGCGGCTCGATCGACATCGGCGAGGCGGTAAAGAATTTCCATTCCAACAGCGTAATTTCGGTAAAAATCAAGAATAAGAAAATCGCCGCGACCTGTAAATCGTATAAAACCGAAACTACTCCGAAGGCGGTAGCGGTTTACGGTCTTAAAACAGGTAAAACCAAGGTTGACGTATACGAAAAACGCGGCAAGGCAAAAAAGAAAAAAATCGGTACAATCAATATTACGGTAAAAAGAGCTAAGGACAGCGAAGTATACGGCGCCAACCGTGCGCTTGATAACGACGGTATTTTCTACGAGTTCTTCGTGCAGGTAGGCGATAAAATCGATTTAAAGACAATTGTCACCAGGCGTTATATAAATACCGATATATCGAGCTTTAAAGACAACGAATATAAATTTACCTTTAAGGCTTCTCCTGCGGAAGTAATAACGGTAGACCAAAACGGAATATATACAATTTTAAGTAACGGAAATAATGATGTCGATTATACTATCACCTTTGCTGACGGCTCAAAGGTATCGGGCGGCGGCAGCTTCGATATCGTTGACGATGATTTCTTTAGCTAAGTAAAAAATAAAAGCCGAAAGCTCAGCGTTTATGCGGGTTTTCGGCTTTTTCTAAAATTATTAAAAATTTATTTAAAAAACTTGAAACTTTTTCGTGATTATCTTACACTACTATAGTGTAAGACGAAAAAACAGGATTTAAAGGAGAAGGAAAATGAATCTTTTTAAGAAAGCAACAGGAATTGTTTTATGCTTAATAATTGTGCTTAGCGCGATAGCGGTACCGACAGCAGCTTCGGCGAAATCAATACCGACTACAAGAGCTTTTACATTATTTCAAAAAACCGTAAGTATCGTATTAATACAAACGTTAAATTTAAAAGCTCAAATAGTAAGGTAGCTCAGTTTAAAAACGAAGCTGTTCCTTATTCCGCGGGTTGGAATTATTCAACCCAAAGCGACAACGAGCCCGCGATCATCAGAGGTTATAAAGCGGGTAAGGCTGTTATCACAGCTTACGAAAAAGGTACGAATAAAAAGCTCGGTACAATGAAAGTAACCGTAAAAAATATAAAGTCCTCCATAAAGAAGAAATATAAGACTACGACAATAAAATATAACCCTCATAGAAAAGATTATGTTTATACAAGCATCCTTGTAAATAACCCTAAAAAGGGCGCGGTATATACAGCTAAGGTAAATAATACGGATATCGCTAAGGCGAAAAAATGGTATAAAAGTAAGGTTAACTCCGTATTAACCGTACAGAATATAATCGAGTCCAGAAAAGTCGGAAAAACAAAAGCCGTTATTTACGAGAAGCTTAACGGAAAAAAGAGAAAAGTCGGCACAATCAACGTTGTAGTAAAATATAGAACTACTGCTAACGTTTTAGCGATGGTAGAGAGAAACGACCCGATGTACTGGGATCAGTACCAGCCCGTAGGATATCAGTTCAACGTTGTTAACGATGTTAAAATCTATTATCTAAGCGGCTATAAAGAGTCCGAATATAAAATAACCTTTAAAAATACAAACCCCGACGTACTCAGCGTGGATGAAGAAGGAAACGCTACCGTATTAAAATTACCCGGAGAAAAAGAAAAATACGGAGTTAAGGTAACAATTACATTCAACGACGGCTCAGAATACAAGGTTACGGTTACAGGTCCCTCAATCGGTGACGACAGCATGTTTGAATAATTTTGTTTTTGATCTTACTATAGCGTAAGAAAAAACAAAATTTAAGGAGAAGGAAATGAATCTTTTTAAGAAAGTAACAGGAATAGTTTTAAGCTTAATAATCGCGCTCAGCGCGGCAGCGGTACCGACAGCGGTATTCGCCGCGGAGGAAGCGGTAGAAACAAAGAACTTAACCCTTAACCGTTTCGGCGGATATACTTATACTATCGATAAGGAAGCGGGCTATTGGTACGGTTATAACGTAACGGATAACAATAATAACGCGATAGCGGTTGATATTGAGGACTGGCCTGTATATAGCGAAAATAACTGGGTATATATCACGGTATTATCAGCTATAATGTAACCTATGATGAATTAATGACTATGAGAAAATACGATCTCCAAAATTATGATTATTACTATATGGATTTAGGTTATACAATGAAGTTTACCGACGGTTCGAGCTATTACGGAATCTATTCCGTATGTATAGAGTAACAGTAGTAACCCGAACCATGCTTTATAAGGAGTAATTATTTAAGCTATTTCGAGAGCTATGCTCTCATCTTTCCTCAGGAAGCAGGTTCCAAAAAAGAGCCTGCTTCCTCTCATTTATACCCGTCAAAATCCGTAAAACGGCATAAAACTTGCATTTTTTAGATTTTAATGTTATAATAGAATTATAATGCTGATTGCTAATAAAAAGGTGAATAAAATCAGTCATTATTTAGTAATCAGTATTGATATTAGAAGGAGGAATAAAAATGAAGTTAACGAAGTCAGTTTTATCCGTTTTTTTAACGGCGTTTATGTTAATCGGTACATTAGTTATCCCCGCCTCAGCGGTATCCTTAACGGCATTAAAAAAGGAATTGACTCAGTATACTACCGCTGAGTATCATGACTCAAAGTCGAGTAAGGACACCTATAATTTCAAAATCAAAAACAATTCAAAAAACTATATTAAAGTTACGTTGGTGGACGTCGGCTCAAGCTATCGTCTTTCCGTTAAAGCTAAAAAAGCTACGACTGATAAGGATAATCCTGTTTTAACCGTTTATAAAGAGAAAAACGGAAAAACAACCGAAGTTAAAAAGTATAGCTTTACCGTTAATAAGCCCGAGAAGAAGACATTTTCAAATATCAATATCAACGTAAAAATGACTAAGGAAAAGACCCTTACAAATCCGTATTACAAGGACTATTCCTTTACGTACGATAAAAAAATCGCTAAAATCAATACCGCTTATACGGCGAAGGGTACAAAAGTTACCTATAAAATCAAGGCGCTTAAAAAGGGTTCCACCAAGGTCAAGGTGTTTATTAAGGGAACAGGCGTAAAAGCGGGTACCTTTAAAATCACCGCGGGAGATTTTCCGACTAAGCTGCGCGATAAGTATAAGACGCTCGAGCTTAAATACAACGCCCACGGTTCCAGTACCTATATGAAGGACAGTCACGTTAAGCTCAATAATATGCTTAAGGACAGAAAACACGGCGCGGTTTATTCCGTAGCGATAGATAACGAGAAAATAGCGACCTCTCTTATCGACAAAAAGAAAACGACGGTTTATTCCGCAGGTAAGGGAGAAACCGAGGCTAAGGTTTATCAGAAAATCGGTGATAAGGAAGAAACCGAAATCGCTTCCTTTAAAATCAAAGTAAAAAAAGCTAAGATGAACTATGTCGCTAAGCAGAATATGCTGTTCTTTAACGACGGAATTTTCGGCAGCGGCGAAATGGTTGAGTTTCTTTCCCCGAATGAGAGTTTTACGATGAAGGATACTATCGTAAAATCGCTTATTAATAATACTTATACGGGGTCGCATTTTAAAAAATCTCTGTATAAGATAACCTATAAGTCTACCGATAAATCGGTTGTAACGGTTAATAAGGACGGTAAGGTAACGGCTAAAAAGGTTGGAAACGCTGTAGTTAATTATACGATAACATTTTCCGACGACTCAAAATTCCACGGAGGTTGTCCGATAGAGGTATGGGAATCAGCCGACCGTCCCGATAGACCCGCTTAATAATTAAAATTTTGTTACACTTAAAAAAACCTGTTGATTTTCTTATCCAAAGGTATATAATATTTTAAAAGGGTGTGATAAAAGTGGACATTGTACTTGAGAAAAGATTATTTTTGATCCGTAACGACGAGGTTCTTCTATTTAAGCATAACGACGAATATGACGGAGACGATAAAAACATCGACGAGTTTACTAATCCAAAGTTTTTAAGATACATCGGAGTAAAAAGATGTAAAGAAGGATTAGAAGAGGTTTACTATTATTTCGCAAAAACCAACGATTTATATATAACTCAGACAGGTCATTGGACTGAGATAAAAAAAGCGATTTATTATCCCGCTAAGCCTCTGACCTCAGCTGTGCTTAACGACTATATCCGTAACGGTCAGTATGATAAAGAAATAAGGATCGGCGTTAAAAACGGCGATAATGTAAATTTTACAACAGTAACAATATAAAATTAAGACCGCTTCGGCGGTCTTTTTGCTTGCATATGCTTTTTATTTATGCTAAAATTGGCTTGTAATTTAAAAAAAGGAGCGATTTTATGAGTATAAGAATAGCTATTTTAGGATACGGAAACTTAGGCAGAGGCGTTGAGGCGGCGATCAAGCAGAATCCCGACCTCGAGCTTACGGGCGTTTATACGCGCAGAAATCCCGACAGTTTAAAAATCAACACCGAGGGTGTGGCGGTACGCTCGACCGCGGAGCTTGAAGCGGGCAGGGATGATATCGACGTACTCGTGATCTGCGGCGGCTCGGCTACCGATTTGCCCGAGATGACCCCGAAATACGCGTCGATGTATAATGTAATCGATAGCTTCGATACCCATGCCAAAATC
>CAJOHT010000077.1 GCA_905234305.1 uncultured Ruminococcus sp.
TTATTAAAAGTTAGACTGTAAACACCAAGTATCAAATACTTTACTATTTTTGCTATTTTTTATCTGTTTTTAATATTTTTTAGTAATTATTTATTAAAATATGTAATTACTAAATATTCATTTTACCTTTATTTTATAGAGTTTCACGAATGGTTAGACTAAATAAACACCAACCAATTTATATTAGTTTTACTTTCATTCATTTGGATCAACTCCTTTACTTACTAATTCAAATAATTCAAATACTATTTTTGAATTATTATTAAAATCCATATCAATTGATTTAAAAAAATCATAATGAACTTTTTTCCAATAATCTAATGATAGATCTCCTTCGCCTTCTAATTTAGCATATTCTTCTGTCATTTCATTAAACTTCATTACCTTAAAATCAGTTGTTCTTATTATACATGCCTCTGTTCCGTCATCATAACAAATAATAGATTCTTCTCCAATTACTGGTAATTTTTCATTATTATCAAGCAATGATGTAGTAGCAGTTTTTTTACCAGTTAAAACTAATGAAATTAATTCATTATTATTTATTCCAAATTTCCATTTTTCCAAATCAATCACCTCTTTTTATAAAAGTTAGACTGTAAACACCAAGTATTAAATACTTTGTTATTTTTAATACTATTTTGGTCATTTTTAATATTTTTTAGTAATTATTTATTAAAGTATGTAATTATTAAATATTAGTTTTTCCTTATTTTATAGGAGTTTTGTTCAATAAATTCTTTATAAAAGTCTATATTTCCAATATATGAAATATTATCTTTATTCTTCCAATAATTAAATTCTTCAAATATTATTTCTAAAGCTTTATTTAAATAATTAGATAATTCATGATAATTATTTGGATAAATAAACAAACTATCTATTTTATCTAATTCATTTTTATCTAGTTCAATTATACTTCTGTATCTTTTAGATTCTTTATTGTTTCTTTTTGCAATTAAATCCATAGCATACCATTTTATTTGCTCAAGTTCATAATAACATCTATATTTATTTTTTCTATTAAATGCTACAACTGAATGAAGTACATTGTACCATAATTCATTATCTACAAAAGAAATTACATCTTTCATATTAACTTCTTGAGTTGTACCTTTATTTTTTTCTTTAATTTCTAACCATGACTTTTTCATTAAATCTTCTACCTGATTAGTTTTATCAAATACAACTTTAAAATTTTCTCTTCTTGCATAGAGAGTGTTTAATGTGTAATAACCAATATCAAGTTCTAAATAATTATCAAGTAAGAATAATTGTAATCTTCTTTCTTTCATATTATCGAAAAAGAAAACTCTATATTTATTATTTACATCTTCTTGAGTTTTTTTGAATATATCATTTATATCAGTATCATCAACAACAATAGCAAAATCTAAATCTGAATATTTATCTTTATATCCTATAGCTCCAGAACCAACCTGGATAATAGCCAATACTTCTTTTCGTTGACTAAACTTATCAACTAGATAATTAAATACTTCATCTCTTTCTTTTTCAGTATACATCAATATCACAACCTTACATATCTATTATATCATATTTTTCCTAATTCTTTTTTGATTAAAATATTATTTATTTTAATTATTATAAATCCCTTATCTTATGGTGGGGTTAGCTGGAAACATCACCTCATCAAAAATATATAAAAAAGCACCATTTTTAATGATTTTTGGTGTTTTTTGCTCATTTTTATTAAATTTTTATATAAAACATGTAAGATCTAATTTCTAGTTTTCCCTTATTTTATAAGGATTTGTTAAAGGGGTTAGATAAATCATGCTCAAGCAATTTATATTAGTTTTATTTTCATTCATTTGGATCAACTCCTTTTATATTATATTTTCTTCCCCTATATTTCTTTTTAATATTTCAAGTGCATTATTTTTTCTTTGCTCACCATGAGTACAATAAACATAATCTTTTAGTATATATACATTATAATCATTTTCAAATAGATTTAATGCTGTTACTAATACACAACATTCTATATCAATTCCACATAAATAAATATTTTTGATATTATTATTACTTATATAATCAACCAATTCTTGATTGTATGCTGAATAAGTTACTTTATCAAATACTTTATTCTTGCGGTGTTCGTTATTCTTTTGCCGCTGCTTTTAACTGACGAATACGGACTTTCTTCTCCGTATTTCTGTAAGTTCATCTGTCCTGCGGGCACGCTTGAAGGCGGCGTGCCGCTGGTGCTTCTCAATTCGTCTTTACGCTCTGCGGCAGGCTGGCTTTTCGGGTGGAAAGCCGCGGTTCTTGTAATTGTTCTTATCGGCTCGGTATTTATTCACAGATTCTTCTGTAAATACCTCTGCCCTCTCGGGGCGTTCTACGCGCTGTTCAATAAGTTCAGCTTTTACAGACTGAACGTCGAAAAGGAAAAATGCACCGACTGTAAAAAATGCGAGCAGGTTTGCCCGATGAACGTAGAGATTACGAGATGCATTAATTCGACCGAGTGTATAAGATGCGGAAAATGCAAGGCGGCTTGTCCGACCGAAGCGATTAAAACAGACAGTCTTATAAAGAAAGATATAAGGGAAAAACAAATAACAAAAAAGGGTTAAGGCAAATTGCCTTAACCCTTTTTTCAATCTTCCCTGAACTGCAGGGCGTAGAGTTCTTTATACGTGCCGCCTTTTGCCATAAGCTCGTCGTGCGTACCGAATTCGGAAACCTTACCGTCGGTTATAACGGCGATTTTATCGGCATTGCGTATTGTCGAAAGCCTATGAGCGACAACAAGGGTTGTCCTGCCTTTACACAGCTCGTCAAGCGCCTTCTGAATAAGCACCTCGGTACTGTTGTCAAGCGCGCTCGTTGCCTCGTCAAGAATTAGAATGGACGGGTTTTTAAGGAACACGCGCGCTATTGAAATACGCTGCTTCTGACCGCCCGAAAGCTTTATTCCCCTCTCGCCGATTTCGGTGTCGTAGCCGTCCGGAAGAGTCATAACGAAATCGTGCATATTCGCTCGCTTTGACGCCTCAATTATTTCTTCGTCCGTCGCGTCAAGTCTGCCGTATGCGATATTGTCCTTTATCGTACCCGAAAAGAGGAAAACGTCCTGCTGAACGATGCCGATATTACGCCTTAACGACTCCATTGTGACGGTTCTTATGTCCTTACCGTCAACGAGGATGCTGCCGTCCCCCTCGCCGAGCTTATAGAAATTCGGGATGAGGTGACAAATGGTTGTCTTACCGCCGCCCGAAGGACCGACAAGCGCCATCTTCGTACCGACGGGGATTTTAAGCGAAACGTGGTCGAGCACGCCCTCGGTTTCGTTCTCGGTATACGAGAAGCAGATATCCTTCAGCTCGATTTCGCCGCTGACGGTGCCTATATCAACCGCGTCGGGAGAATCCTTTTCCTCCTCAACGTCCATAATCTCGATAAATCTTCGAAATCCCGTCGCGCCGTTCTGCCACTGCTCCATAAAGCCGATAAGCGTGTTTACGGGCTGAATAAATAGGTTGACCGATACTATAAACGTCGAATACTCGCCGAAATTGATTTTGCCCGCGTAAAGGAACATACCGCCGGCTATGAGAATAGCAACGTTAAAAACGTCCGTAACGAACGATGTCGATGAGAAGAACTTACCCATCGCCATATAGGATTTACGGCTCGCCTCGGTAAACATTTCGTTACCGACCTCGAATTTTTCCTGCTCCTTTTCGGTATTCGTGAACGCCTTAGTAACGCGTACGCCCGTTATTGAGCTTTCAAGCGAGGCGTTGATAACCGCGTTCGATTTTCTTCTCTCCTCAAACGCTTTTCGCATTTTTTTGCGGTAATGGAGAGAAACGAATACAAGAAACGGAACGACAATGAAAATGAGAAGCGTGAGTTGTACGTTTATTGTGCAAAGATAAATGAAGCTCAGTACAATCATAATCGAGCTTGTCAGAAGATTTTCGGGGCCGTGATGCGCGAGCTCGCTGACCTCAAACAAATCGTTCGTCATTCTTGTCATTATCGCGCCGGTTTCACGGTCGTCGAAGAATGAGAACGGCAGCTTTTCAAGATGACAAAAAAGTTCGGTTCTCATCTGCTTTTGCATATACGTTCCGACCATGTGACCCTGATACTGAACGAAATAGCGCAACAGCATCCTGACAAAGTACAAAGCGAGAACGCAAACGCCCGAAATAATTATGTATCTGTAATTTTTGTTCGGTATGAAATCGTTGAGCATTTTATTTGTCATTATCGGATAAACCATACCCAGTAACGATATCATTACGGACGCGAGCATATCCATGGAGAAAAGAAACAGATGCGGTTTGTAGTAGGATATAAACCTTTTAAGCATACTGACACCTCTTTTTATTCGACTCCCTTATAAAGAAGTCCTCTGGTAAACCCGCTGTGGGGAGAATTGTTGTTTTTATAGTCGTTTATAATCTCTTTGACTTCGTCTTTTGACTCGACGGTGAAATAAAGAAGCTGAAAATCGATGTTCTTTATATCAGACTGTTTATCAGCCATATAAAGCGGGACGCTGTTGAAAATAACGGAGCAGCCGTTAACGCACCTGACGGGGAAGGACATATTCTTTCTGTCGGTAAGCGAGCTTTGTTTATTGCACTGCGAACAGGTTTTGCCGTTTTGAATCGGGCAGTTTCTCGTAAGCATAAGCGCCTGACGGCCGTAGGTGACGACTCCCCTTCTGACTTTTCCCTTTAATGCGGAGATCTGTTTTAAGCTAAGCTCGTTTGAAACCGTGATTTCTTCTGTCCCCGCTTTTTCGCATTCGTCAATTGAAACGGAATTGAAGACGTTGAGATAAGGCGAAGCAATCGCCTTTTTACCCGCCTTTAAAACCATTTCGACCGCGTCGAGCGTACCGCAGAAAAATTCATCTGCGCACGAAGAAACGATTTTTTGGTATATCTTGTCGGCAGTGCCGAAAATACCTCTCGGTATTTCGGGAACGGCGTTAAGCTTTTTGATTATTTCGTAGGGAGTATCAAGAGGAAGAATTATTTTGTCGGCGGTCAAGCCGTCGGGAATCTGACCTGCATCTTCAAAACGCAGATATATTTTTATTTCGTCGGAAGCGTGATTTTTAAAATCATATTCCGTTTTGATTATCCTCTTTTCGTCGGTCTTTGCAAAGGAATCCTCAATAAGTTCAAGCGCGTCTCTTCTCATTGAATTAATGACGGAAACGGGAAGGCTGACGTCGGAAGAAAGATTAATTATTATTTTTCCCGCCTCAAACTGCGTGCCGCCGCATTTCTTAAGCTGGGCTTCGGTTCTTTCGGCTGACAGCGGTAAACTGACCGCTTTTTCGCATATTGCTTCGCTTGAAACGGTAACGGAAGCACCGTCGCATTCGGCTTCAAGGCACGCGTTTTCACCCGTTTCGGCGGTGAAAACGAAATTTACCGTTCTCTTTCTAACGGGCGAAGCAAAGAGCTTTTTATATTCGTCAAGAACCGCAGACGATTCCTTTTTATTTTCATCCGT
>CAJOHT010000078.1 GCA_905234305.1 uncultured Ruminococcus sp.
CAAGGTTGCTTTAACGGAGTATTATCACAACTCAAGCTGGCTTGAATACGGCGGCGCTCCCGAAAAGGCAGTTAAAAACGCTTTTGTTTATATGATAGACAACTATCTGAAAAATAATAATAAATATAATAAAACCGAGAGCAAGGTTAAATTTGATGATATACGCGACTGCCTTGTAATTTGTATTTCGTCTTTCTCAAGCGTAACATCTTACGAAAACCAGACTAAAAAGGCTATTACCAATAAGGGTATTCAGGAGGCTATGACCGATTTTCTGCGTCACAGTCTGGAGATATATTTTATTGAGAATCCGATTGAGGCGGAAAAAATCGCCAATCAGGTACTTATCAATAAACGCAGCCGTGAAAGCGCTGAGAAAACAAGACTTAATATTAAGAATAATCTTACAGGCAAGATCGATATTACTAACAGAATCAATAAATTTGTTGACTGCCGAAGCAAGGATGTAAACGAGAGGGAAGTCTTTATTGTTGAGGGTGATTCCGCGCTCGGAGCCTGTAAGCAGGCTCGTGATCCTGATTTTCAGGCTATTATTCCTCTGCGCGGTAAAATTCTTAACTGCCTTAAAGCTGATTACGATAAAATTTTTAAAAGCGATATTATTACCGATTTATTAAAAGTTCTCGGGTGCGGGGTAGAGGTTAAGGCTAAAGCCAATAAAAATCTTTCAACCTTTGATATAAATAATCTGAGATGGAATAAGGTAATAATCTGTACTGATGCTGATGTCGATGGATTTCACATCAGGACGCTTGTGCTTACTATGCTCTACAGGCTCACTCCGACTCTGATTAAGGAGGGAAAGGTTTATATAGCCGAATCCCCGCTTTATGAGATAACTACTAAGGACAAGGTTTATTTTGCTTATGACGAAGTTGAAAAAGACAGGTATTTAAGCGAAATCGGTTCAGGGAAATTTACTATTCAGCGTAGTAAGGGACTCGGTGAAAACGAGCCTGAGATGATGAGTCTTACTACTATGAATCCTAAGACCCGCCGCCTGATTAAGGTTATGCCTGATTCCGCGGAACAGACCGCGGCGATATTCGATACTCTTTTAGGCGATAACCTTCAGGGCAGAAAAGATTTTATTGTTGACCACGGAGCTGATTATATCGACCAGCTCGATGTAAGCTGATTTTGGAGGTGATTACGTGGCAAGGAAAAAGAAAACTCCGAAAAAAGTAAATACCGAAGCTATGAACGGCGTTATAGAGGGAGCGGGCGAGGTAGCCGAGCAGCATATAGTTTCTTCTATTCAGGAAAACTTTATGCCGTATGCTATGAGCCTTATACTCTCGCGCGCGATCCCTGAAATTGACGGTTTTAAACCTTCCCACAGAAAACTCCTTTATACGATGTATAAAATGGGGCTTCTTACGGGAGCGCGTACGAAATCGGCGAATATCGTCGGCGCTACAATGAAACTTAATCCTCACGGCGACGCCGCGATTTATGATACTATGGTGCGTATGTCGAGAGGCTACGAGGCGCTTTTACATCCTTATGTTGATTCTAAGGGTAATTTCGGTAAGTTTTACAGCCGTGATATGGCTTGGGCGGCTTCGAGATATACCGAGGCTAAGCTCGACAGGCTTTGTACCGAACTTTTTAAGGATATTGACAAGGATACCGTGGATTTCGTTGATAACTACGATAATACTATGAAGGAGCCGACTTTGCTTCCCGCGAGATTTCCCTCGGTGCTTATTAATTCGAACACGGGCATTGCCGTAGGTATGGCTTCCAATATCTGTTCGTTTAATTTAAAGGAAGTATGCGAAACTACCGCTGCTTTGATCCGTGACCCCGATCATGACGTTATGAGTACAATGCCCGCGCCTGATTTTCCCGGCGGGGAATATATCGTATATGACGAGAACGTTATGAAGAACGTTTATGAAAACGGACGCGGAAGTATAAAACTCCGTTCAAAGTATACTTACGATAAAAAAGCAAATTGTATTGATATCTTAAGTATTCCGTATTCAACAAACTGCGAGTCGATTATAGACAAGGTAATAGACCTCGTTAAAAACGGAAAGATTAAGGAAATTTCCGATATCCGTGATGAAACGGGACTTGACGGACTAAAAATCACGATTGATTTAAAGCGGGGCGTTGACCCTGATAAGCTGATGAGAAGGCTCTATAAAATGACTCCTCTCGAGGACAGCTACGCCTGCAACTTCAATGTGCTTATCGGCGGAACGCCTATGGTACTCGGCGTTAAGGATCTGCTAGAAGAATGGATAGCGTTCAGAATTGAGTGTGTAAGAAGGAGAACCTTCTTTGATTTAAACAAGAAAAAAGATAAGCTCCACCTTTTAAAGGGACTTGAAAAAATACTTCTCGATATCGATAAGGCTATTAAAATCGTGCGTGAAACCGATGAAGAAGCCGAGGTTGTGCCTAACCTTATGATAGGCTTCGGTATCGATGAAATTCAGGCTGAGTATGTAGCTGAAATAAAACTCCGCCATTTAAACCGTGAGTATATTCTTAAGCGAACTAAGGATATCGAAGAGCTTGAAAAAGCTATCGAGGAGCTTGAAGCTATACTAAAGAGCAAAGCGAGAGTCAAGACGATTATCGTTAAGGAGCTTAAAGAGGTAGCTGAAAAGTACGGTGAAGAAAGAAAATCTGAGATTATCTACAATGATGAAACTGATGATGAGGAAGAAATTGAGGAAATCCCCGACTATCCTGTACATCTTTTCTTTACTAAAGAGGGCTACTTTAAGAAGATTACTCCAAAATCATTAAGAATGAGCAGCGAGCATAAGCTCAAGGAAGGCGACGAGATTACCGACAGTATTGAGTTTACTAACAACTGCGACCTTTTATTCTTTACCAATCAATGCCAGTGTTATAAAGCCAAGGCTTACGAGTTTGCTGATACAAAGGCGAGCGCTCTCGGCGATTATATTCCCGCAAAGCTGGGAATGGATGAGGGAGAGCTTGCGGTTAAGATGATTGTAACAAAGGATTATAAGGGCTTCCTGTTATTCGGATTTGAGAACGGTAAAATCGCTAAAGTACCTCTTGAGAGCTATGCTACAAAAACTAACCGTAAAAAGCTCACTAAAGCGTATTGTGATAAATTCCCGATTTCCGATATAGCGTTCTCTAAGGAGGATAAGGAATTCGTTATTACAGCCTCCTCTGGTAGAATGCTGCTTCTTCATACGGGAGTTTTAAACCTTAAAACCTCGAGAGCTTCTCAGGGCGTAGCCGTAATGAGGCTGAAAAAAGGACACAGGCTGTTTTCGATTACCGAATATGTTGACGGAAGATTCAGCAAACCCTCGCGCTACCGTACGAAAAACCTGCCTGCTTTAGGCGCTTTACCGTCGGCTGATGATAACAGCGTCCAATTAAGTTTCATTTAATTGGAAAATTAACGTAAAAAATACTTGCAAAATCTGAATTGTTGTGTTATTATTATAAGGCTAACGAAAAAATGTAATCGAAAGGATTGAAATAAATGGGAATCTGGGAAATTATTTTAGGCGCGGTTTTGATTATTATGTCAATCGCAATCATCATCGTTATTATCCTTCAGGAAGGTAATCAGCAGGGCGTAGGTGTTGTAACAGGCGGCGCTGATACATTCTTCTCGAAGAATAAGGCTCGTTCGATTGACGCGTTCTTATCACGCTGGACTAAGGTTTTCGCAGCTATTTTTGTAGCGGCTGTACTTGGTCTTAATATTCTCGCGTACTTTACCTGATAGTTCTAAAATAATAAAACAAATCATATCTATAGACCGTAGGACAACCTGCGGTCTATTTTTATTATTTTGGTGGTTATATGAAGTTTTATTATTTGCCCGTTGCTTTAGTTATTACTTTTATAGTTTTCTGTATTGTTCAAAAATTATCAAAAAATAAAAGACCCGTTAAACGAGCCTTTCTTTCTGTTGTATCAGGTTTTTTGACTTTAATAGCAGTAAATATAGCGGGGATTTTTACTGGGGTTTATTTACCTGTAAGCGTTCTAAGTCTTATAATATCCGCCGCTTTGGGCATCCCCGGTGTCACCGCAATGCTATGCGTTAACCTTTTGTTTTAACGTTTTATTTCGTTAAGGCATTCCGCTATAATATCCTTGTTCTTTGTAATAGTTCCCATAATTACTTTATAGAGGAGTTCGGGGTTTTTATGGAAATTCTTTTTTATCATTCTCGCCTGTTTATTGTCAGGAGCGTAAATATCGAGGGATACAAGATCAACGTCGCCGCCTGAAATACGGCAGTTAACAATATAGCCTTTATCAGTTTTAGAGATTGTTACAACGTTTTCTTTTTCAATCCGCTTTTGTTCAAGCAGCTCAATAGCGCATGTGTAGGCTTTTTCTTTAACAGCGGCAGGCAGCGTATTCTCGAGCTGATTAGCTACCATAATCCCGTTTTCGGTTAATATATAGGCGCCTTTATTATTCTCGTCGCTGACAAGGTTATTATGAGAAATAAGGTCGTCAAAACACGCACTTGTCTCAAAATAATTGGCAAGCCCCTTTTTTTGAATAGCCTCGACAATAGTCGCTTTATCGAGCGGTTTATCTATAGATTTAAATAAATAACAGATTAATGTACGAATTTCGTTTTTTGAACGTATACCGCCGTAGTTAATTCCTTCGTCAAATGTATCGAATGCCATATTTCTCACCATCCTTAAAAGTATTTTAGCACATTTTACTTAAAATGTATAGTATTTTTTGTTGACTTGTTAAAGTTTAAATGATAAAATATCTGCGGAAGGAAGTGTGAAAAATGGAGAACTATATGCTCTTTGTATGGGTTATTTTCGCTGTGTTTATGCTGATTTGCGAAGCTCTTACTACTCAGCTTGTTTCGATTTGGTTTGTAGTAGGCGGAGCAGCCGCGGCAGTTACCTGCTTGTTTACCGATAACATTCTTATTCAATCGGTTGTATTTCTTGTCGTGTCGCTTCTGTGTTTAATAGCTACACGTCCGTTTGTAAAAAAATTCAACGCAAAAAAGAAGCAGCCTACTAATTCCGACCGCTTAATCGGCAGGGTAGGAATAGTTACTATGGATGTTGTAAATATTAAAGGCGAGGGGCAGGTTAATGTTGACGGTAAAATCTGGAGCGCTAAGAGTGCGGATGACCGTGAGATTAAAACAGGAGCCAATGTCAGAGTAACTTCTATCGAGGGAGTTAAACTGGTAGTAGAGGTTATTTAAGGAGGATATTATGAATTATTTTTCAGTTATGCCAATTGTTTTACCCGCTATTATAGTATTAATTGTTTTAATTATAATTGTAAGATGTATTAAAATCGTACCTCAGGCGCACGCGTTTGTAATTGAGCGTCTCGGCGCTTATAATTCCACATGGGGTACTGGACTTCATCTTAAGATTCCGTTTATAGACNNNNGTTTCTTTAAAAGAAAAGGTTGTTGATTTTCCGCCTAAGCCTGTTATTACGCGCGCTAATGTAACTATGCAGATTGATACTGTTGTATATTTTGAGATAACCGATCCTAAACTCTATACCTACGGCGTAGAAAATCCCTTAGCGGCTATCGAAAATCTGACTGCTACAACTTTGCGTAATATTATCGGCGACCTTGAGCTTGACTCGACACTGACCTCGAGAGATACTATAAACGATAAAATCCGTATTATTCTTGACGAAGCTACCGACGCGTGGGGCATTAAGGTTATCCGCGTAGAGCTTAAGAATATTCTTCCTCCGCGCGAGATTCAGGAGGCTATGGAAAAGCAGATGAAGGCTGAGCGAGAGAGAAGAGCGCGAATCCTCGACGCAGAAGGTGAAAAGAGAAGCCAGATTCTTGTAGCTGAAGGTATGAAGGAAAGCGCCATCCTTAAGGCGGACGCTGTTAAGGAACAGAAAATCCGTGAGGCTAACGGTGAGGCTGAGGCTATTTTAGCCGTACAGAAGGCTAACGCCGACGCTATAAAAATGCTTAACGAAGCTAATCCGTCCGACCCTGTTATTGCCCTCAGAAGTCTTGAGGCTTTTGCAAAAGCTGCCGACGGAAAAGCAACAAAAATCATTATCCCATCGGAAATCCAGAATATGGCGGGATTTGTTACTTCTATTAAGGAATTATGGGATAATAAAGCGGAATAATTCTATTGAAACCGACTTAATATGGGTCGGTTTCTTTGTTTATCTTTTACAAAAATCCGCAATAATTTTATGTTTAATCAACCTATGTTATGAAATATTTAAATTGAACTTACTACTATTGAATAAATGATAAATTTTTAGTATAATATAATCGTATTTAATCTAATCTGAGAGGAGTATTTCCTTATGAAAAAAGTCGCGATAATTATGGGTTCTGATAGCGATTTTAAAGTTGTTCAGAAAGCTGTTTTAAAACTAAAAGAATTTGATGTACCGTATGAGGTAAGGGTAATGAGCGCTCATCGTACTCCCGATAAGGCTGCTGAGTTTTCAAAAAACGCTAAGGCTGAAGGCTTCGGCGTTATTATAGCTGCCGCGGGTATGGCGGCGCATCTGGGCGGAGTATTAGCCGCTCATACAACCTTGCCTGTTATCGGAATTCCGATTAAGTCCGCCGCTTTTGACGGAATGGACGCGCTTTTAGCAACGGTTATGATGCCGCCTGGAATTCCTGTCGCTACGGTAGGCGTTGACGGCGCGGCTAATGCCGCTATATTAGCGGTTGAAATGCTTGCTGTTTCGGATGAAGAACTCAGCGATAAGCTGGTTAAAATGAAGGCTGATATGGCTGAGGGTGTAGCGAAAAAGGATGAGGATATCATCAGAAAGGTTTCTGAGCTTTGAGCAGTGTTGTAATTGATAAGCGCCGCGATAAAGTTAATGACGAATGCGGTGTTTTCGGATTTTATAATAATGACGGTTTTGATATTAAGCATACCGAATCTTTAAATGCAGCATTAATTTCTCCAAGTAATGGAAAAACTTTTTCTCTGTATGTTTTTAATAATTTATTTGGATCGGTTTCTTGTATTAGATTGTGCCATCTTAAATTTTCTCTGCCTTCAAAAAAGCCGTGTCTTTCTTTTTTAAAATGTTTTGCTTTTCTATCTTTTTGTTGTTCTTGCATGTCAAACATTTTAAAGAATATTAAATATGTCATC
>CAJOHT010000079.1:0-13969 GCA_905234305.1 uncultured Ruminococcus sp.
TTCAAAGTGCAAAATTTTCATGCCGGGAAAACCGCAGTCTTGCCGGAGCGCGTCTACCGCGTCGGTGATAATTCCCAAATCTTCCGCAACAATTTGCGCGTCACCGATTTCCTTTTTGATGATGTCAAAGAACGGTTTGCCGGGACCTTTGAGCCATTCGCCTTCAATCGCCGTTTCCGCGTCACCGTCAACCGACCAGTAAGACTCGAACCCGCGAAAATGATCTATGCGGACAATATCAACAATTTCGTAAAGTTTCATATTTACTCCGTTTATTTATAAAATTTATATACGTTACAGTACGATTCGGTTTCTACGAAATAATCGTACCAGTTATAAAACTCCTCGAAGTTTTTATCCTTTTGGATAAGTTCATAATTCTTAAGAGCGGTATTAGCTCTTATATAATCCAGTACCGTTTTATTATCGGCGAGACGCGAGATATATACCGTAAGCTCGTTTAAGCCCTTCAGCTTTTTATCGTTCTTCAGAACGCTTAAGCTGTCGGTTTTATCCTCTTCCTTTTCGCCGCTCTGCATATAGCCGTCGATAAAGCCGCCGATTTTTCCGTTAGTTACAACTCCGCGGTTTACGGCGAAGCTGTCAAGCTCCGAAGCGAGAGTTTTAGACATATCCGAGGTTTTAACAATCATCGTTTCGTCATAATTCATAAACTTATCGATGCATTTATTCCACTCCATAACCTCGGTACCGACGAATAAACAGTCCTTAGTCTGAGGGGTATTTAGGTTCGTCGTACCGTAAATATAGAACGGCTTAACTAGAATAAATCCGAGCGCGCTTACTAAAACGACAGCCGCGGGTACCACTATTTTCGCCTTATCATTAAACACGAACTCCGCGATTTTTATTACGGAGAAGGTAAAGAGCATAGAGATAAGCGGTAACGACGCCGCTACGTAACGGTCGCTGTTAAACGGCGAGATAAGCGAAATCAGCGAGAAATAAACTACTGCGGGAACGATTAAGAAGCAGCATTTTCGGTTAAGTTTACGTTTCTTGAAAAAGCGGAAATAAACTCCGAATACTATCGCCGCGATAAGCATAACAATTAAAAGCCATGTCTGACCGATGAACAGCTCCTTAACTAAAATCTGAACATAAGTTAAAAGCTTATAGCCGATATATGTAACGATTGTCACAGTATCGATATCTATACTAATCGAGCCGAGTCCGCGGTTTCCGCCGAGGACATTCGTAATAATATACGGATAGAACGCAAACGCCGCGGCGAAGCCTAAAATCGAAACGCCGATATAAATAAGCAGAGATTTAATACTTCTCTCCTTTATACTGAACACAAGCATAACGAGTCCGACAAGTCCCGCGAAAAGGATAAAGTAATACTGCGTCAATACTCCGAGCAGTACGGTAAAGAATAATAAAACGAAGTCAACAACTTTAATATCCTTTTTCCTGTCGTAAATCTTAAGAGTTAGATATAAAAACGCCTCGGTAAAGAATATAAGCGTACAGTACATCCTCAGGTAGAACGTCATCGTAATACAGGCGATACTCAGCGCATAGCCTCCCAACGCTATCAGCGCGTATAGGTTGTTGTCGGTAACTCGCTTGCCGATTTTATAAATGAGTATCAGCGATAAGCCCATCATCACCACGTTTATAATAAACGCTAAATACTTATTAAATACATTCGGGAAGAACGAAGATACCGTATGCACAAGAAAATAATAAAACGGCGGATGGGAAGCGTCTATAACCTGGTTTTTATAAGCGTTCGCGTAATCGAACCGATGCTCTCCCGCGGCAAGATATTCGTTAAAATCACTCGCCTTATTCCAACCCTCGGTATTAAGCTGCTTAGAGGAATTCGCGAGATTATAAGTTAGAAGCTCGTCCTCGTGAAAACCGTCCTTAACCGTCATATAAAACGTGCTTATACTCAGGCTTATTATAATAATTACAGCTAAAATTATCCTTGCAGTTTTATTACTTAGTTTCATAGCATACTACCTCAGTTTATTGATAGTTTTATTTTATCACATAACAGCCTTAATTTCAACACAAAAATTCGCCGATACATCGGAAGTAATCCGACATATCGGCGTTTAAAACTTTTTATTTGCTCTGAACTTCTTTAGCTCTTATTAAATCGTCAACGTTATCGACCTCAGCCCAAGAATAATCCTTTATATCCTTATAGTATAAATCAAAGTCGTTCTTGAAAATCATCTGTACAAGCGCGTCCTCAAAAAGCTGATTATACATCTCGCCGTTAACCATATCGTCTATTTCCTCAATTAAGAAACGTGCCGAAACAGCGTCGAGCTTTGTTACGCTGACGTACTGAGCGTAGAACGAGGATAAATCCTTACTCATAACGCAGATTCTGTCGCCGTTGACCTGAACGTTGTACTTACCCTCAGTCTTGCTCGAATCAACAAGTACGTAAGGAACATCAGTCGGCTTACAGATAATCTCCTCCACGAGCTTATCCTCGGCTACGATATCCGAGTTGATAATCGTAATATTATCGCGCTCAAGGAACTTTTTAGCGAACCACATAGAAGCTATCGAACCTGTTGCCGCATAGAACGGATTGCGTACAAACTTAACGTTTTCTCTCTCAAGCTCCCGTGTGATCTGGTCATATAAAAAGCCCGCGATAACAACGATCTCAGCTTTTGTATCATATTTTCTGATAAGTCTTACCATTCTCTGAAGCACGGTAGTGTTGCGGTCGAGCTTATAAAGGGATTTCGGTGTCTTTAAGGTTAAGGGCTGAAGATTTGTGCCTTTTCCTGCTGCTAAAATAATATATGTCATACTCTCACCCTCCGATTATTTGTACATTTCCAGCGCGCGGACGCTGTAATCCTTAGCGAAGCGGTACCATAACGGCTTTAAGTAGCCTACCTTCTGACCTGAAGCCTCCTTAAACATACACCAATGCATAAAGAAGAAGCCTGTTATAGCAATCCAAGCGTAAAAATGACGTCTTTCGATTTCGTTGGGCTTATGACCGAAGTAGATAAACAGTATCCTGTCAACTTCTTCGTCGGAATGGTCTCCGCCGCATACATATGTACCCACGTCGAACCCGGGGTCGTTATATCCGCCGTATTCCCAGTCGGTAAGATAAATCTCGGAATCGTTGATAAGGAAATTCTCATCACGTGCGTCGCCGTGGGTAACGCACTTTTGAATTCCGTCCTGCTTAGTCAGCTCAACCAACTCATAAATCCTGTCTCTTATTTCATTGAAATTCGGATATTCGGCAAAATTCTCGCCGTATTTATCCTCGGGGATCATAGCTTTAATGGCTTCCCATTTTTCCTTAACATCGAACTCCCATCTTACCTTTGCGGAAAAATGATGGAGCTTATTAAGAAGTCTTACACCTCTGTATATATCGCTGACGTCCTTATAATCAAAATCACGGTGCGGAACGAATTTAGCGATTTTCCAGCCCTTAGAAACGCTCATAGCGACAAGCGTAGTATCTACTCTCGCTTCATACGCCTGGCTCTGAATCATCGACTCTCTTCCTCGGTCAACAAGAACCTCGGAGCCGAGCCCGGGGAATCGGAAAACATACTTACCGCCGTTTAGCTCAAATGACAGTACGGAGTTAGTAAGTCCTTTCTGCAAAGGCTTTAAGTCGATAATCTGATCCTCGTTACAGTTAAAAACCTCGCATATGGTTTTATTAATAAAGATAAGATCATCTTCGTGCAGAACTCCGCCCGTAGTTTGGATTGTTTTTTCTGACATTGGAAAACCTCCCAAGCTTTTTATTATTTACATAAAGAGCATAAAATTACGCTCTAAATAAATTACACTCATTATACATATTTTTACATTTAAAATCAATATGTTTTTGAAAATAAAACTAATAATTAAGACTGGAAGGAATACTCCTCCTCTTTAACCTTCTGAACCTCTTTGGCGAAAACATCATTAAGCGAGCTTTCGGGGAGCGAAAGGCTTTCCTGACCGCTTACTGAAATATCAGCGAAATTATCGAACAAAAGCTGCTTAGCCCGCAAAAGCTCCAAAATCCTCTCGTCGATAGTTTCGTCGGCGAGCAGTCGATGTACCAGCACGCTCCTGACCTGCCCCATACGATAAGCGCGGCTTATCGCCTGATGCTCTATAGACGGTTTTATCTGAGGCTCGCATATTATTACGACTGACGCGGACTGGATATTAAGCCCCGTACCGCCCGCCTGGATTTGCGCGAGCAATACCGCTCCGCTTTGAGCCTTATCAAATTCATCTATAATTTCCTGACGTCGGCTCGGCTGGATGCTGCCTGTAATCGGCTCAAGACATAAATCCCCGAGCGCGGTTTTAACCGCCTCGATCGTATTTATAAAGAACGAGAACACCAGAACCTTTCGGTTATCCTCCTTTGCCTGCTCGCAAATCTGCATAAGCCGCTGCAGCTTCGAGGACTCCTCGGGCTCTACGCCGAGGAAGGATACCTGGCGCATAGACATATAATTTTCACTTAAGGCGCTGTCCCTGTAGGCTTTATCCTCGCTGTCAGATAGCAGACACCATTCCTCTTTCTGAATAAGGTCGGGCAACTCGGAAAGCACATCCTCGCGGGTACGCCTGAAATATACGGGAGCGATAATCTTCCTGAACTGCGGCGCTCCCGAAAGCGCCTGGATATTTTTAATTTCCGAAGCTATATCGGGGCGCAGGCATCCGATAAGAAAGCACATTTCCTCAACACGGTTCTCCAGCGCGGTTCCTGTCATAAACAGAACTCGCTTAGCGTTATCGAGAATACCGAGCAGATTACGGGTGCGTTTAGCGTTAGGATTTTTTACATAATGCGCCTCGTCAACTACCAGCATTCCGTATTTAAACAAATCGTTCATCTCGAATTTTTCGAGAGTTTCGTAGGTTGTTACAGCTATTCCGCCGTTTTCCTTCCAGCTTTGGAGCGATTTCATAGCGTCTTTTCCGTGGATTTTCACGCAGCCGATATCGCAGAATTTTTCAATTTCGCGGCACCAGTTTATAAGCACGCTCGCGGGGCATACAACTACGAAATGATGCTCCCCCGAATTCCTGAGTACAACCAGCGAAGCTATCGCCTGGACGGTTTTTCCGAGTCCCATCTCGTCGCCGAGAAGTACCCTTCCCTGATTGATTATATATTTTACACCGAACTTCTGATATATTCTAAGGTCGCATTTCAGCCCTGTTAAATCGAGGGCAACCTGCTCGATTTCTTCCCTGAGTGATTCGCTCAGTCCCGAAGCCGCTTCATTCTCTCCCGATTTTTGAATTCCGAGTTCCTCAAGTATCGTGTAATACTGCGGGGAATTACTCTCGAGCGGGATTAAATCCCGAACGCTTAACCGTATTGTAGATTTCGTCTATATCGGACGGATATGAGCTTTTAACGAGGTTATCGAGCCGCACACACGCCTCTTTCGCGTCATCCTTCGCCTTAGCTCCCGCGAACATCCACTTCAGCCTTCCGCGCGCAACTCCCGCAACATTCAGAATTCCTTTTACCTCGGACTCCGTATCGCCGTTCAGTTTTTCGGCGCGGTCAAACTCCGATTTCAGCGCCCTGTAATCGCGCAGCGACGTAAGAAGTCTTGTATTCTCGGCGCTTTTATCGTCTATCGAAAGTTTTATCGGAGTATTAACGGCGGCATTTTTTACGATTTCGTCGGAAATCGCTTTTATCTTTTCCGCGGTCTGTCTGCCGATTCCGCTTATATGCTCAAGAGTCGTCACCGACGCCCTGACAACGTCCGCGATATTCTTATATCCTGCGGCACGCAACGGCGCGATCCTTATCCCCTGCCTGCCCGAATTAAGCTCCTCGATATCTATTTCCGAAAGGGTTTTCTTCACGGAATCCGCGCGGTAACGGTCAGCCGCTTCTTCGATTTTCGCTTTCATATCATTCCGCTTAGTTATAACAGCCGCCAGCTTTTTAACCGCCGACTCGATTATCTCAATATTTTTACGCACCTGTCCGAAATCAGGCTTGAATTTTTCGCCCATAATGCCCTCCTGAATAGATATTTAAAATATTATAACATAAATTATTATAAATGTCATTGTCATATCAAAAAGAAATGTGGTATAATATTTTTAAAACTGAGGAGGTAATAAATATGTTAGAAATCGGCACAAAAGCTCCCGAGTTTACGCTCCCCGACCAGAACGGCGATATGCATTCGCTCTCGGATTATAAGGGGCAGAAGGTAGTTTTGTATTTTTATCCTAAGGACAATACCGCAGGCTGTACAAAACAGGCTTGCGCGTTCGGCGATTTATATCCGCAATTCCGTGAAAAAGACGCGGTCGTACTCGGCGTAAGCAAGGATTCGGTTGCTTCCCATAAACGTTTCGAGGAAAAATACGAACTGCCGTTTACGCTATTGTCCGACACGGAAAAGCAGGTAATTCAGGCGTATGACGTATGGAAAGAAAAGAAGCTCTACGGCAAGGTAAGTATGGGCGTAGTCCGCACTACCTACCTGATCGACGAAAACGGAATAATAATAAAAGCATTCGGCAAGGTTAAAGCGGCGGATAATCCCGCCCAAATGCTCGCGGAATTATAATAACACTTAAGAAAGATGAGTTCTATGTTTACAAGCAATAAAACCGTCCGCAAATACATAAGATTCTACGGCGATGTGCAGGCTGTGGGATTTCGTTATTACGCGTGCAAAGCTGCTGATTTATACGGCGTAACGGGCTGGGTACGCAATGAATACGACGGCTCTGTTTCTATGGAGATACAGGGTACCGAGCGCCAGATCGACGACGTTATCGCTGCTCTCGATCGCGGAACATATATCAGGATCGAGCGTATGGAAGTAAAAAAGCTCGACCTTATCTCGGACGAGCGCGGGTTCAGGGTGAGGTACTGATAAAAAAGTTATATGTTATTATACAGAAAGGAAATGACTCGGCGGTGACGATGGGCTTCAAGTCCCGTCACTGCGACTTTTTGATATATTATTAAGATCCGCTCGTATGAATACCTCTTAATTAATAGTCGAGGTGACATACCGCCATATTCATAAAACTTCCTCCTCGCCTATGAGGTTCACGTAAGGAGGAAAAGTTTCATCTTCGCTCCTCGCTAAAAATGCTCTTCGGCGCTCTTTGATACACTGTTCACGTGTACTCCGAGCGCCGATACGGTCTGTTATGTGGCCGTTATAATCAAAGATAACCGCCGAGAAACAGCGGTTATCTTTATTCGAGCAAAAGCTTAACTCTGTCACTTATTTGTTTTTCGATCAGTTTCAGCCGTTCATTTGGCAGATTGTAACGGGGATGTTTTTTGAATTTGAAATTCAAAAGACTTCGTAACCCATCCCTATGCACTTTGGTCAAAACTGCTTTTGCCTCGCCGATAAAATCATCATAAACACACGGCAACAAGGTATCCGCGTACTTTTTAAAGTTTTCATAACTCTCCAGATCATCTCTTGCCGCAAAATTGAAAAGCGAATTTCCGTGGTCAAACAACGGCGCAGGAGCAGCGATCTTGTTGGTCTTATTATCAACAAGGAATCCAAAGTTTCCGTAATGCCTGTCGGTATTGCAAATCAGCGCGTCAAGAACGATCATATCATCAAGCGCCTTGACATATTCATCATCCAATGATTTGTAATACTCCCTCACAGCCTTCATACCACCGGTTTTAATTATTCTGCCGACAGGAACAAATGAATAATCCTTGCTTGTGAAAAGTTCGCAACACGAACACAACTCGCCTTTCCAGTTAGAAAGATTGTATGATATAGCATTAATACCCATAGCCTGGGCAATCTGCGGCACGTAGTATTCGGAATAGGGTTCCATCCCGGTATTGGAAGCCCCGGACGTACCGCCCTTATACAAATAAATCTTTCCGCTGATTCTCCGCCAGCACTTGGGCAGCATACCGTTGGTGGTAAATTCCGGGCTTGACGCCAACGACGACCGAATACTGCTTCCGTAACCCGTAAAAGCGATCCTCGCGAGGATCCTGCTTAAAGGTTTATCGTATAGATTATAGTCTCCAAAAGTGCCGTCGAATCCTTCTTCAACGATCCAGTAACAGTCATTCAAAGACAAACCCTTTGACACCTTGATAATATTCATCGGACGGTTAAGACTTAGTCCGCATTTGCTGAGGAAGTTTCTCACATAAGCTCTGTTAGAAGGAATTGTTCTGTGTTTCAGCCATTTATATAGTCCCTCATCCGTCAACTCCAAACCCAACGGGAGCAGAGTCTTATCATCATCTACCCAAATGATTTTTACATCAGGCTCGTTGCTGTCATCAACAGCCGAGAACTTCAAAACTGTTTTGTCAAAGTGCTTTAATTCGTAAATCATAATATCCTCTCCTCCCTGTCAGTATATTTTTAGTTTACCATAAAAAACTTTAACTATCAATAATTTACAGATAATATTTTTAGCCTTCTTCGCATACAACAAGCTTAACTATTCGTTACGAATATAATAAAAGAATGAGTGCCCATAACATAAGTCCGTTATGAACACTCAAACTGGTCGAGGTGACAGACCGCCATCTTCATAAAACTTCCTCCGCGCCTATGAGGTTCACGTAAGGAGAAAAAGTTTCATCTGCGCTCCTCGCTAAAATTGTCCCACTGGGACAATTTTTTTACGCTCGGCTTCAAGCCCTGCCGCCTCGTCAAGCCAAAGGAACGGATACCCTGCAGGGTATCCGTTCCTTTGGTCGAGGTGACAGGACTTGAACCTGCGGCATCTTGGTCCCAAACCAAGCACTCTACCAAACTGAGTTACACCTCGGAATATTTAACTTTTCAGCCTTTTCATTATATAGCAAGCGCAATTAAAAGTCAACACTTTTATTCGCTCCCGCAATATGGTATTATATAAATATAAGAGGGTGTAATTTTGACTAAGGTTGATTTAATTACTGGCTTTTTAGGCTCAGGGAAAACTTCATTTCTAAAGCTGTACGTTAACCATTTACTGCTTAAAGGGCTTAAGGTCGGCATAATCGAAAACGATTACGGCGCGGTCAATGTCGATATGATGCTGCTATCACAACTTGCGGATAAGGGCGTTGAGATTGAGACAATCGCAGGAGCGTGCGATTACGATTGTCATAAACGCCGCTTCAAAACTAAACTCATCGCTATGGGTATGCAGAATTTCGACAGAGTTATAATAGAACCGTCGGGGATTTTCGACGTTGACGAGTTTTTTGATATTATTCACGAGGAACCGCTTGAGCGCTGGTACGAAATCGGCAGCGTTATCGCTATCGTGGACGCGTCAGCCGAAAACAATCTTTCCGAATATTCAAGCTATATTCTTGCGTCGCAAACTGCCAACGCGGGCACGGTAGTTTTCAGCAAGACTCAGCTTACCGACAGCTCCCATATCGATTCTACAATAAACGAGCTTAACGGCGCTCTTAAGAGCGTTAAATGCAATCGCGTAATCGGCAAAAAAGACATTATCTCAAAAAATTGGAGCGAGCTTACCGAAAAGGATTTTGAGCTTATCTCAAATTGCGGATATAATATAAACGACTTTCAAAAACACTCCTCCGACAGCGGATATTCCAGCGTATATATTATGAATTCAGGCGTTACACCTCAAACAATAAAAGATATTACCCGCAGGCTTTTCAAAAAAGAATACGGAAAAGTTTTCAGAGTTAAAGGCTTTATAAAAGAAGGTGAAAACTGGCTTGAACTAAACGCTACAGAAAACCAATTCGAGCTTAAGCCGATAAAAAACGGTCAGGACATCATAATTGTAATCGGCGAAAAAATAAACGAAGAAAAAATAAAAGGAAAATTTTAAAATGCTTTTAAAAACTAAACGACTCACAATAACTGACTTTACACCCGATATGGCGTATGACGTACATATTAATTCGCTCGACGAGGACAACCGCCGCTTCGTACCCGACGAGGTTTTTAAAACCGTTGACGAAGCCCGCGAAACCATAGAGTTTCTTATCTCACGCTACGGCGGGGACGAGGGACCTTTTGTGCATCCGATACTCTTAATTTCGGGCTTCTCACAGTACAAGTTCGTTGATACCGAGTCGGGCAAGCAGGTTTGGACACCCGAATCGGGCATACTCGCAGAAGCCATTACTTCATATGCTCGATAAAATGAAGCTCAGCTATATTTACGGAATCTGCCTCTCGGACAATATCGCCTCTAAAAAGGTTATGGAAAAATGCGGATTCATTAAAGAGTTTGAGGGTATCGGCAATTATCAGGGCGAACAAAAAAGCATCGCAAAATATATTATCAGAAAATGAAACTGAACCACATAGACAACGGCAATGAATTCGACTTCGGCAAAACCTCCGAAGCATATGCTGAATTCAGGGATATCTATCCCCGCAGTATGTACGAAAAATTAGTATCTCTCGGTATCGGCAAAAAGGGCCAGAAAATCCTCGATCTCGGCAGCGGTACCGCTGTACTTCCGATAAATATGAGCGGTACGGGCGCGGAGTTTACCGCGGCAGATATTTCTGAAAACCAGATAAAATTCGGACAGAATCTTGCCGCAGCTAAAGGTATTAAGAATATAAATTTTAAGGTATGCTCCGCTGAAGATACGGGTTTTAAGAGCAACAGCTTTGACATAGTTACGGCGGTACAATGCTTCCATTATTTTAACGCGGAAAAAGCCGCTCGGGAAATCAACCGTATTCTTAAACCCGACGGCATTTTTTGCAAGATTTTTATGGATTGGCTGCCGTTTGAGGACGAAATCATCAGCGAAATGGAAAGTCTTGTGATTAAGTACAATCCCGATTGGAGCGGCGGCGGATTTAAAGAATTCCAATACAGCTTCCCCGACTGGGCAAATAAAAGATTCACGATAGAGAAGGTTTATTCCTACAACACTGTTCTCGAATTCACAAAAGAACAATGGATAGGCAGAATAAAAAGCTGCCGCGGAGTAGGCGCGAGTCTCTCTGACGATAAGATACGGGAATTTGAGGACAAATACCGCTTACTATTAGAAAAATACAGCGAACCGCTCAGATTAAAACACCAAATACACATCGAGGTGTACAAGTCAGTCCGCAACAGTCAGTAGGCAGTTTAAAAAAATAACATCAAAAGTAAAAACGCCGACGTAATCGAACTACGAAAACGTCGGCATTTAAAAATTTTATTTTTATAAAACCTTCGACAAAAAGTCCTGTAATCTGGGGTTCTGAGGATTGGTAAAGAACTCGTCGGGGGTATTTTCCTCGGCGATAACTCCCTCGTCGATAAACACAACCTTGGTACCTACCTCGCGGGCAAAGCCCATTTCGTGGGTAACAACCGCCATAGTCATTCCCTCTTTAGCAAGATCCTTCATAACCTCGAGTACCTCGCCTACCATTTCGGGATCGAGCGCCGAAGTAGGCTCGTCGAAAAGGAGTACATCGGGACTCATAGCAAGCGCGCGTACAATCGCAATACGCTGCTTCTGTCCGCCCGAAAGCTGGCTCGGATACGCGTCCACTCTATCGGCGAGTCCAACGCGTTCGAGGAGCTTCATCGCCTCTGTTTCAGCCTCAGCCTTAGATTTCTTAAGGAGCTTCATCGGTCCGAGAGTTAAATTCTGGAGAACTGTCATATGCGGGAAAAGGTTAAACTGCTGGAACACCATTCCCATTTTCTGTCGGTGCAGGTTTATATCAACCTTAGGGTCGGTAATATCGACGCCCTCGAAAAGGATACGTCCGCCCGTAGGTTCCTCCAAAAGGTTAAGGCAGCGTAAAAACGTACTCTTGCCCGAACCCGAGGCTCCGATAATAACAATAACGTCACCCTTATGGATTTCGGCGTCGATACCCTTAAGTACATCTACGCCGTCGAAACTTTTTTCAAGTCCCTCAACTTTAATAAGCACTTCATTAGTGGTCACTGTTACGCAGCCTCCTTTCTAATTTCCCGAGGAAGAAGGTAAGTATCATTACGAGTACAAGATAGATTACCGCTGTAGTGATAAGCGGGAAAAACGCCTCGTAAGTACGCGAGCGGATAAGATTAGCTACATAGGTCAAATCCTGTACCGCTACGTAACCCGCTACGGAAGTTTCCTTTAAAAGCACGATAAACTCATTACCGAGCGCGGGGAGAACGTTTTTGAACGCCTGAGGAAGAATGATAAGAATCATTGTCTTTCTATAGTCAAAACCGAGCGAACGGCTCGCCTCAAACTGTCCCTTATCTATCGACATAATACCCGAACGGATAATCTCAGCTACATACGCTCCCGAGTTAATACCGAAAGAAAGAATAGCCGCCAGTATACTATCGCGCGAATTCGAAAATAATAAAGTACATAATCATAAGCTGAACAACAACAGGCGTTCCTCTTATTACCGTCAGATAAATCTTACATACTACATTAAGCACTTTAATAATATAATCGCCGAACGTAAGATATTTTTTTGTCTTTACGTTCGTTTCATAGGTTGAGCGGACAATCGCTATAAGACAGCCGATAATAATACCGAGTATAACGGCGAAAAACGTTATTAAAAGAGTAATCCCGAGACCGCTTAAAAGCTGCTGCCAGCGATCCTCGACTAAAAAGGTGCTGACGAAATTTTCGCTCATACTTTCAAAAAATTCTTGCATATCAAAAACCCTTATCATTCAAATTAAAGGGCGGAACAAGTCCGCCCTTTTCTATTATTTAAGCAGATTATTATAGATAAAATTATTCTTTAATGTACTTAGCGTTAATCTTATCTAATGTGCCGTCCTTCTTAAGCTCTTTTAAGGCTTTGTTGAATTCGGCTGTTAATTCGCTGTCCTTAGCAAGGCAGATAGCGTAATCTTCCTCAGCGAAAGGATCGCTTAAGATTTTAGTACCCTTGTTCTTCTTAACGAAAGCCTTAGCGGGCTGGCCGTCGATAACTACAGCGTCAACCTTGCCCTTTGTAAGAGCGAGTACCGCGTCGGGACCTGTGTTGAAGCGCTCGATTTTTGCTTTCTCTAAATCAGATACATAAACGTCGCCTGTAGTACCGCGCTGTACGCCGATTGTAGCTGTCTCTAAATCGTCTGCACTCTTAACCTTGTTGTCTTTTTCGTTAACAATAATAACCTGAGTAGTTGTTGTGTAGCTGTCTGTAAAGTCTACCTTCTTCTTTCTCTCGTCGGTAACAGTCATACCTGCCATACCGAAATCAGCTTTACCTGTAGTAACGGCTGTAATGATAGCGTCGAAATCCATATCGTCAATTACGAGCTTGTAGCCGAGCTTGTCACAAATAGCCTGAGCCATTTCGGGGTCGATGCCGACAATCTTCTTGTCCTTGTAGAACTCGTAAGGCTCGAAAGCCGCGTTGGTAGCCATATGAAGCTCTTTGACTTCAGCCTTTGAATCCGTGTTGCCCGAGCCGCCGCATGAAGCGAGTCCCATTACGCAGGAAACAGCTATTAAAGCAACAAGTACAAGTGAAACAATTTTTTTCATAATCAGTACCTCTTTCCTTTTTATTTATTAATTTTAAAAATTGGCTATTCTACTCTAATACAAAGCGGAGAATTTTGCAAGTGTTTTTTGCAAATTTGTGCAATTTTTTATGTATATTTGTATATTTATTCATCATATGAATATTTTACGTACATTTCAGGGAAAATTTATATTGTGAATTTTTATTTTTAGTGCTATAATATAGCACAAACAAGCATTAGAGGAGACAGATAAAATGAATCAACGTAAAATAGTACCTATTACATTACTTACGGGTTATCTCGGCGCGGGCAAGACCACGCTTTTAAACCACGTACTCAATAATCAGGAAGGCTATAAGGTAGCCGTAATCGTTAACGATATAGGCGAGGTCAATATCGACGCGGAGCTTATCCAAAAAGGCGGTATTGTAAATGAAAAAGACGACAACCTCGTACCGCTTCAGAACGGCTGTATCTGCTGTACGCTCAAAACCGATTTAATAAAACA
>CAJOHT010000079.1:14114-18574 GCA_905234305.1 uncultured Ruminococcus sp.
TAGTTGACGCGGCAAGACTCTCAACAGAGTTCGGATGCGGAGGAACGCTTCTCTCGGATAACATTGAAGAAGAGGATATCGAGAACCTTATAATCCAGCAAATCGAGTTCTGTAATACAATCATTATCAACAAGGTCGACCTTGTAAGCGAGGAGGAGCTTGTTAAAATCAGAAAGGTTATCCGCGCGCTTCAGCCCGAGGCTAAACTTATCGAAACAACTCACGGCGACGTAGCCGTAAGCGAAATTCTGGATACAAAGTCCTTCGACTTCGAGAAGGTTGCAAGTTCGCCCGCATGGGTTCAGATCCTCAACGGCGAAGCGGAAGAGGATGAGGACGAAGAAGAGCATCATCACGACCACGATGAACATCACCACGAGCATCATCACCACGATGAAGAAGAGCATCACCATCACGACCATGACGAACACCACGAACACGAAGGTCACGAGGAACATCATCACGGTCATCACCATCATCACCACCATCATCACGGCGAGGGCGAGGTTGAGGAATACGGTATAGGCACATACGTATATTACCGACGTCAGCCATTCGCGAGAGATAAAATCGAAAAATGGCTCCAGAATTTCCCGAAGAATATTATCCGCGCCAAGGGTATATTCTGGTTCGTTGAGGATAAGGACTGGGCATATATGCTTGAGCAGGCGGGCAAACAGGTCCAGGCTTCGGATTACGCCGAGTGGATAGCTTCCGCTCCCATGGCGGTTCAGCAGAAAGCTATGTCCGAGGATCCGCAGCTTCGCAAGGAATGGGACGAAAAATACGGCGACAGAATGATTAAGCTCGTATTTATCGGACAAAAGCTCGATAAAGAAAAAATAGCACGCGAACTTGACGCGTGCCTGACAGACATCTAAAACATAGGATTTAGGTTATAGGATTAAGGGGCTGACGCAAACGCGTCAGCTTTTTTTATCAACACTCCTGCGTTAATCTTAACCCTTTACCCTCATTAATCCTAAGTCCTAAATCCTGAATCATTAGTCATTTTCTCTAAAAAAATCTTATTAATTTTGTCATAAAGGTTGATTTTTTCGTCGGATTTGTGTAAAATGGATATTAAGAATGATTTTGCATTTAATAGTTTTGTAAAAATTCGTGAAGAAACGAGGATTAAATTATGTCTAACAGATTATTTCAGGGAATTATCCACCAGATGAAAGACTCTATCGACAGGACTATCGGTGTTATTGACGAAACGTCTGTCGTTATTGCCTGCTCTGATTTAGGAAAAATAGGCGAAGTTGACGAAAGCGTTAACAGCGAAGCTCTGATTTCCCAGGCTCCGTTTGTGGCGGGCGGTTTTATGCCGTATTTGTATCGGGCAACGATGATTATGCCCAGAAATACGCTCAGATTCTCGCGGTATCTTTTACTAATATTAAGCAGTATTACGACGAGAAATACGACCGCTCCAACTTCATTAAAAATGTAATTATGGATAATATCCTCCCCGGCGATATTTATCTTAAGGCGCGCGAGCTTCATTTTAACTCCGACGTTATGAGAGTTTGCCTTTTAATCAGGATCACCTCGAAAACCGACGTTTCCGCGCTCGATATTATCCAGAACCTCTTCCCCGATAAGTCTAAGGATTTTGTTATCAACATCAACGAAACCGAGATTACTCTTGTTAAAGAGATTTCCGAAGCGGCTGACAGCAAAGACCTCGAAAAGCTTGCTTCTTCTATAGCGGACACGTTGTCATCCGAGTTCTACACCCATTCGGTAGTAGGTATCGGTACCGCCGTAACAGGCATCAAGGACTTAGCCCGCTCGTTTAAGGAAGCTCAGGTCGCTTTAGAGGTAGGCAAGGTATTCGACACCGAGCGCAATATCATCAGCTACGATAACCTCGGTATCGCGCGTCTTATCTATCAGCTTCCGACTACGCTCTGCGATATGTTCTTAAGAGAAGTATTTAAAAGAGGCTCTATCGAAACTCTCGACCAGGAAACCTTATTTACTATCCAGAAATTCTTCGAGAACAACTTAAACGTTTCCGAAACCTCGAGAAAACTCTTCGTACACAGAAACACTCTTGTATACCGTCTTGAAAAAATTAAAAAGTTGACAGGACTTGACCTTCGCGAGTTCGAAGACGCTATTGTATTTAAGGTAGCGCTTATGGTAAAAAAATACCTGACAGCTAATCCTACTAAATTCTAATTTAAAAATGCTTTTTGTGAGTGCTGTCGCGAGACAGCACTTTAGCTTTTAGCTCCAAATCAGGTGATAAAGTATATGGAAAATATAATTGAATTTAAAAACGTATCCAAGTTCTACGATTCCGAAACCCACGCTTTAAACAACGTAAGCATCGCTATTAAAAAAGGCGAGTTCGCGTTTATCGTAGGAGCTTCGGGCGCGGGTAAAAGCACTTTCCTTAAGCTGATTATGCACGAGGAAACTCCGTCCGAGGGTACTATTATAGTTAACGGCACCGACGTTACAAAACTTAAACGTAAAAAAATCCCCTATTTAAGAAGAAATATGGGAATAGTTTTTCAGGATTTCCGCCTTATAGAAAAAATGACGGTTTATGATAACGTAGCCTTCGCTATGAGAGCTATCGGCGCTACTCCCGCGGCGGTTAAAAACCGCGTGCCCTATATACTGGGGCTTGTAGGTTTATCGCATAAACTAAAAAACCGTCCCAGCGAGCTTTCGGGCGGCGAGCAGCAACGCGTAAGCCTCGCGAGAGCGCTCGTAAATAATCCCGCTATTATTATAGCCGACGAGCCTACGGGTAATATCGACCCCGAAATGAGCTACGAAATTATCGAGCTTTTGGCAAAAATCAACAAGCAGGGTACTACAATTCTAATAGTAACTCACGAACACGATTTAGTACGGCAGTTTAATAAACGCGTTATAGAAATTGAAAAAGGGCGCGTGGTTAACGATACACAATCATACGATTCGGAAGACCTCGACTTTATCCTTGAAAGCGATTCTGACGAGGAACAGGAAACTCCCGCAGATTCGGACTCCGAAATCATAGAAGCGGATGAAGCTGTTACTGCTGAAGAGGTTCCCGAAGAAGATATCCCCGAGGATGAAATTCCCGAAGAAGAGGTTTCCGAGGAAGATATTACCGAGGAAAATACTTTCGAAGAAGATACTCCCGAGGAAGATACTCCCGAGGAAGATACTCCCGAAGAAGATATTCCCGAAAAAGATGTTCCTGAGGAAGAAATTGCTGAACCCTCTACGGATGATATCCCTGACGACATGTCAGATAATAAAAAAGCCTCAAAAATAAGCGATTCCGATATAGATGAAATTCTGGCGGAGTTCAGAGAGTTTACGGAAAAAGGCGGTGAGGTATAATGCAGTTAAGCGGATTAGGCTATTTAATTAAAGAAGGCTTTAAAAACGTCTGGGCAAACCGCATTATGAGTATCGCCTCAATATGCGTGCTTATCTCTTGCCTTGTGCTTACGGGAAGCGCGGTACTGTTTTCTATGAATGTAAGCAACCTTGTCGAAAAGGTCGGCGACAGCAATGAAACTACCGTATGGCTTAACGACGGCCTCTCTAAGGTCGAAGCGGTATATGTAGGACGCGACATAAAGAAAATTAAAAATATAGTAGAAGCAGAATACTACTCAAAAGAAGAAGCTATTAAAGAATATAAAGATAAGCTCGGCGACGAGATTTTCGCGAATATTAAGGACGACAATCCCCTGCCCGACGCTTACAAGGTCTCTATGGAAGACCTGTCAAAATACAACCAGACCGTAGAAAAGATTATGGAGATCGATGGTGTTGACTCGGTTTCGAGCAGAGGCGACGTAGCCCGCAGGCTTACCGAAATCAATAATCTTGTTCAAACATTAAGCATATGGATTTTAATCGCTCTAACGATTATTTCACTGTTCATTATCTCGAACACAATCCGTGCGACTATGCATAACCGACGTTTTGAAATCAGCATTATGAAATCGGTCGGCGCAACAAACGCGTTCGTTAGAATCCCGTTCGTTATCGAGGGTATGGTAATCGGCTTTATAGCTTCCGTTATCTCTACAGTTGCTCTGATTTTCTTATATAACGGAATTATGAATATAATCTCCAGCCTTATCCCGTTTACCCCTATGCCGATTATGAGCGTAATCTGGTATGTAGCGGCTATATTCGTAGCCTCGGGTATTATAATAGGCGCCCTCTCAGGCTTCATCTCACTGAGAAAATATCTTAAAAAAGAAGGTAATGAGATACTAGGATGGTAGCGTTGCGACCGCCGCCTGCGGCGGATGAAGGGAGCAAAAGCGCTGCGCAAAATAAGGAGTGCGGCGAGCGCGCCCTTAGCGCGAGACGGACGACTATATTTTGGGCTGGAACCAGTTGCGACCGCCGCCTGCGGCGGATGAAGGGAGCAAAAGCGCTGCGCAAAATAAGGAGTGCGGCGAGCGCGCCCTTAGCGCGAGACG
>CAJOHT010000080.1 GCA_905234305.1 uncultured Ruminococcus sp.
TTGTATCCGAGCGACTTACATGTAGTTTCAAGGCTGTAGCGGATTCCCTCGGCGCTCTCGGCTAAGGTTCCGTCTAAATCGAACAGAATATATTTATACTTCATTAAACTTCTCATCCGCCTTTTTCTGGAATCTATCGGCATTTACGCTTACACGGGTATGATTACCCTCAGCGATCAAGCCCTTATTATCGTAAGCCTCAACGTTAAATTTGAAAACCCTTCCGTTCGTATCGGTAAGGACCGCTTTAGCTCTTACTTCCGCGCAAAGAGGAGTAGGGCTTATATGCTCTATATTCATCATTGTTCCGACTGTGGTAAAGCCCTCGTCCAAACATTTTTTAGCAAGATTGGAAGCAGCGTTCTCCATAAGCACGACAACCGCGGGAGTCGCCAGCACTTCAAGCTCGCCGCTGCCCATAGTTACCGCCAGCATATTTTCGTCAACCTTTTCTTTTATTTCAAGATAATCGCCTATGTTGAGCATATTTAAAATCCTTTCTTGTTACCAAGTTCAATTTATGATAAAATATATTGTACCAATTTTTATTAAAAACCGCAAGGAGTACCAGATTGAAAAATAAAAAAAGAATTCATTTTATAGACGAAATCCGAGGCTTGATGATTATCGCGGTTGTAATATGCCATTTTTTCTACTCATTAGATGTAATTTTTCAGGTTGGACCGTTTATAGGCGTTTATGACTCAATGCTGAGCTGGCAGCCGATCGTCCCGGGAGCGTTTATATTAATCTCGGGAGTATCGTTTCAGTTAAGCCGCAACAACGTAAAGCGCGGATTTAAATTATTAATAGTTTCCGCCGTTATAACCGTCGCGACGCTGATTATCCTGCCGTCGGCAACAATATGGTTCGGAATAATTCATTTCCTCGCGGTGATGAATATAATATTCGGGCTGTTAAAAAAACAAATCAATAAAAATCCCGCTGCCGCGGGTATCATTATTTTCGCGTTTTTATTCGTACTTACCTTCAATGTTCATATGGGTTATCTCGGCATAGAGGGTATATGGAGCTATAAGCTGCCCGACGTTCTTTATACTACCGATTTTACCGCGCCTTTAGGCTTTTATACGGAAAATTTCCGCTCGGCGGATTACAGCCCGCTTTTACCCTGGACTTTCCTGTTTTTAATCGGAACGATTTTAGGCAGATATACCGAAAAAATCCCCGAGTCTTTAGCTAAAATGCACATACGCCCTCTCGCCTTTGTCGGACGCCATACGCTCATTATCTACCTTCTCCACCAGCCGATAATAATCGGCGTATTGACTTTAGTTTACGGAAGAAGATAGTTGAGATTTTAAGAATATTGTGATATAATCTAAAAAGTTTATAAAATAGGGAGATTGAAATAAATGAAATTAGGTATTGTAGGGCTTCCGAATGTCGGAAAAAGCACTCTTTTTAACGCTATTACGAACGCGGGAGCGCAGTCGGCTAACTATCCGTTCTGCACGATCGAGCCGAATGTCGGAGTTGTAGCCGTACCCGATAAGCGTCTTGACAAGCTCGCCGAGATGTATGACCCTGAAAAATACACCCCCGCTATGATTGAATTCGTCGATATCGCGGGACTCGTTAAGGGCGCGTCCAAGGGCGAAGGCTTAGGCAATAAATTCCTCGCGAATATCCGCGAATGCGACGCTATCGTACACGTAGTACGCTGCTTTGAGAATTCCGATATCGTTCACGTTGACGGAAGCATCGACCCTAAACGCGATATCGAAACCATAAACCTCGAGCTTATTCTCTCGGACGTTGAGATGCTCGAGCGCAGAATCGATAAAACCAAGAAGCTTATTAAGGGCGATAAAAAATATCAGGTCGATTTAGAGCTTTTCGAACGCGTACTCGAAGCGCTTAACGCGGGTAAATCCGCCCGCTCGGTCGAAATGGACGAGGACGAAAAGAAGATTATGTCCGAGGTAGCTCTGCTTACTACTAAGCCGATTATCTATGCCGCTAATATGAGTGACGAGGACTTCTCAAACGGCATCGAGGGCAATCCTTTCCTCGAAACAGTTAAGGAAGTCGCTAAAGAGGAAAACGCGGGCGTGCTTCCGATTTGCGCTGAGATAGAGGCGGAAATCGTTGATATGGACGCCGAGGAAAAGGAAATGTTCCTCTCCGATTTAGGACTTGAGGAAAGCGGACTCGACCGCCTTATCAAGGAATGCTACTCGCTGTTAGGGCTCATAAGTTATCTTACGGCGGGTAAGCCCGAGGTAAGAGCTTGGACTATTAAAAAAGGAACAAAAGCTCCGCAGGCTGCGGGTAAAATCCATACCGATTTTGAGCGAGGCTTTATCCGCGCTGAGGTAGTCAGCTTTAAGGATTTAATGGAATGCGGTTCAATTGTCGCCGCTAAAGAAAAAGGTCTTTACCGAAGCGAGGGCAAGGACTATGTTATGAACGACGGCGACGTTGTACTGTTCAGGTTTAATGTCTAATTAGGGCTAAGGATAAATATAACAAAAGCAAAGGCTCCCTTTTACGGGAGCCCTCAGCTTATAGGAAGGGAATTTTATGAAAAAATACAAATGAAAAGATGTTTTCGTATTTAGGAAAGTTCTTTTTAAGATTTTGTGTTTCTCTTAGCTTAAATATATAATAAAGCCCTAATGTGACGGTTAAATGAAGAGAAAAAGAAAAGTAAGAGAAAGATTAGCGCAGAAAGTAAAAATTCTAATAATTTACCGAATTCTGCCTTCTGATTTCTAAATTCTGCTGTGTGAACATTATCTGAATTTTATGTAAATGCTATTGACATTACGGCTAAACAGGCTATAATAGTCTAAAACCTTAAAAAAGGAGGTTTAAAAATGATTAAACGCACATTCTACAATCTTCCGCCCGAAAAGCGCGAGAAGATCATTGACGTAACAAGAAAAGAATTCCGCAAAGGACATAAACAAAAAATCACGATCAACAGCGTCATTAAGAACGCGGGGATTTCACGAGGAAGTTTTTATCAGTATTTTGACGATAAGCTCGATTTAGTTGAGCTTATGACCAACGATATGATGGACAAAATGTTCAACTATATTAAAGACGAGCTTATTTTCAGCGGCGGGGATATTTTTAAAATACCTCTTAATATTTTCGATATTCTGACGTCCGACGATAAGGACTATAAGGATATAGTTGTAATATCGGACAGAACTAACCTAAACAGCGACCTTATCGCCGAGTATATGCAGTACCGATTCCGCAAATTCAATTTTTTCGGAAAACTGTCGGAATATGTTGACCGCTCAGGTTTAAACCTTAAAAGCGATGAGGATTTAAAATACATTGTATTTATAATGGAGGACGCGATGAGAAGCGCTATGCTTAACATAGCTAAAAACGCTAAATCGCGCGACAAAGAAAGGGAAATCCTCCGTAAAAAAATTGAACTGCTTAAAAGAGCAGTATGCGTATAAATCCTAAGGATTTATACAATGTAATAAGTTAAATACCGCCGATGCAAAAAAGCATCGGCGGTTTATTTCTTACCTTTTACTGATTATCTTAGCCAAGCTGTTTAAGCTGCATAATTGCCTCTTTAGGATTTTCGGCTTTAAATACAGCGGTTCCGGCTACGGCGACATCTACGCCAGCCTCAGCGCAATCGGCAATATTCTGAACGCCGATACCGCCGTCAGCCTCGATCAGTACGTCGAGGTTTCTTTTTTTGATTTCTTCCCTTAATGCTCTGACCTTCGGGAGCATATCTGCCATAAAGCTCTGACCTCCGAAGCCGGGCTCAACCGTCATAACAAGCACCATATCTATCTTATCCAGATACGGGAATACGCTTTCGGCTGGAGTTTTAGGTTTTATCACAAGCCCCGCCTTAACGCCGCGGGCTTTAATTTTTTTAATAGTTTCGAGAGGATCGCTGTCGCTTTCAATATGGAAAGTTATCAAATCGGCTCCCGCGTCGCAGAAATCGTCGATATATTTAAGCGGCTCGCTTATCATAAGATGAACGTCAAAAACCTTGTCCGAAAACTTTCTGACATACTTTATCACGGGCGCGCCGAAGGTTATATTCGGTACAAAATGCCCGTCCATAACATCGAGATGCATATAATCGGCTCCCGCTTCATCCATACGGCGTATTTCTTCCCCGAAGCGTGAAAAATCACAGGATAAAAGTGACGGTGCTATCAGCATAGTTTTTCCTCCTAATTCTTTTGAACTAAAGGCGCGAGTAATGCAGCCAACGACCAGAACAGCGAGTAAATAAGTATTTGAACGGTACCTACAACCTCGCAGCTCGCGTAAAGGCATAATGTCGCTACAAGCAGCAATCCCAAAATAAGCGCGATAAGCTGGATTACAATAGCGAGCGATATATTCCCTTTAATATTTATACAGCCAGCTACTCCGCGTATCATAGATGAGATTTTTCCGCGGGTACCGAGATAGGCTCTTGACTTATCCTCAGTCTGGGACTGGGCTTCCTTACATACGTTACCGAGTCCCGTCGGCAAAATCTTAATGCTTCTGAAATACAGTCCGAAGTCCTCAGCTACACGCTCGGCGGTAACATTGCAGTCGGTTGTCCTTACAAGATAGTATACTCCGCTCTGCTCGCCCTTTCTAAGCGCTTCGGCTACTTCCTTATCGGGAGTATATGTAGTTACGAACATCGAAATAAGCTCGCCCTGCTGCGCTAAATATGTTACTCTTCTTCCTTCGATAATATATTTTTCCTCATAATCCTCGGAAGGAGTATGAATATTATATTTATGTAAAAGAGTTCGGTTTCCGACAAGTACACGCTCGCCGTTTACGCGGCCGACTAATCCCATTCCATCCTCATAAAGCACGGTTTCAACCTCGGGAAGAGCGGCGTTCTGTTCCTTATTGAGCATAGAACGGTTAAATACCGAAGCCATCGGACTGCCCGCTTCTCTGAGTATTGCCGCCGCCGCGAGAACGCTTTCGTCGGTACGGTGATTAGCGAAGGTTTTTATGCCGTCGAGCTTAACGGTTCCCTCGGGATATAAATCGGTTGCGTCAATCATAACGGCGTTCGTATCGCAGAACTGCTTTACCGAAGGATAACCCGCAACCATCGCTCCGCTCTCGTTAAGTTTTTTACAGAGCATACGCATCGGCAGGTTAACCGCGAGCAAAGTACAAATCGGAATAGCTACCGCGGTCATAACCGCTAAGGTATCCACAGCACCCGTAAACGACGTATGGATAATACCGTATAGTATAGCAACCAAAAGTGAGCATATCGCGGTTATCGGGGCGATCTTTCCCGCTAAGTCCTCGCTCGGATCGGGCGCGTAGGAGATTTTCAGGAAGTTTG
>CAJOHT010000081.1 GCA_905234305.1 uncultured Ruminococcus sp.
TATGCAGCTTGTACAGCTCGTATCCTTCGGCTGCGGAGTTGACGCCATTACGACCGACGAAGTTCGCGAGATACTCGAGAGGAACAATAAGATTTATACCCAGATAAAAATAGACGAAATCACAAACTTAGGCGCGGTTAAAATCCGTATAAGGAGCCTTTTATCCGCGATAGATAAAGAATAAGGAAAAAAGCTATGGCTGAATTAAAATACGACGAAAACGGGCGGCTTCTTTTTACTAAAGAGATGAAGGATGAGGGTTATAAAATCCTCGCTCCGTCTATGGCGCCTATACATTTTAATATAGTGAAAAACGTGTTTATCCACGCGGGCTATAATCTTGAGCTTGTCGATACCGCTGGACCCGAGATTGCCCAGACAGGTCTTAAGTACGTCCATAACGATACCTGCTACCCCGCGCTGCTTGTTATCGGGCAGCTTATCCACGCATTGCAGTCGGGAAAATATGACGTTAATAAAACCGCCCTGATGATTACCCAGACGGGCGGAGGCTGCCGCGCGAGCAACTATATCTTCCTTTTAAGGCAAGCGCTTAAAAAAGCGGGATTCCCGCAGGTACCCGTTATTTCGCTTTCTATCGGTATGGAGAAAAACCCAGGATTCCATCTTTCCGTTCCGCTTATTAGAAGATTTGCCGCGGGACTTGTTTACGGCGACGCGCTTATGCTGCTTTCCAACCAGACTAAGGCGTATGAGGTTAATAAGGGCGAGAGTATGGAACTCGTTAATACATGGATAAAACGCCTTACCGACGAGTTCGCCGAGGGTAAGAGCTACCGTCCTAAGGAAATCGAGGTTCTGCTCGACGAAATCTGTAGGAGCTTTACGGAAATCGAGTTGAATAAAACCCCTAAGCTGAAGGTCGGAGTAGTAGGCGAGATTTACGTAAAATACGCCCGCCTCGGAAATAACGACCTTGAAAAATTCCTCGCCGACCAGGATTGCGAAGTCAACTTGCCCGGTATTATGGGATTCGCGCTGTTTAAGGTAGATAACCGACTCGAGGATATAAAGCTCTACGGCGGAAGCAAAGCGAAATTCCAGGTTTGTTCGATATTGTTCAATTACCTCAATAAACTCGAGGAAATGATAATTAAGTACGCTAAAAAATACGGCTTTACTCCCCCAGGAAGATATTCCCACCTAAAGAAGCTGGTTAAGCCCGTAATCGGCTACGGCTCAAAAATGGGCGAGGGCTGGCTTTTGACCGCGGAAATGCTGGAGCTTGCCGAGAGCGGATATGAGAATATAGTTTGTACCCAGCCTTTCGGATGTCTGCCGAACCATATAAACGGTAAGGGCGCCGTCAGGAGGATCAAGGAGCTTAATCCTAAGGCGAATATAGTTACTATTGATTATGACCCGGGCGCTCCTAAGGTTAATCAGGAGAACCGTATAAAACTTATGCTTGCCGTAGGTAAGGAAGAACTCGAGAATTAAATAAGTATAAAAAAGCCGACTCAAAACTATTTCAGTTTTGAGTCGGCATCTTAATTTATTGAGCTTTTATTTTGCTGTTTAAAAGCACTTTGTTTATCAGCTGTTGCTTGAAACCCACTGATAGCTTTCGAATCCGATATCTTTAAGATTGAAACCTACCTCACGCTCCAGCAGGAAATCATATGATGACATAGCGAGATTCAGAGCGGTATTGGCAATATTATTGACCTGTTCCTCTGTTGTTCCCGTAGAACTCATTATTGTGAAATCCATTGGCTGCTTGTAATAGTAAGATTTCATATTGATGTCTGTATATGCCTTACCGTATATATTTGAGCCTGTGAAAGACATAATGAATCCTACGTAATTAGTTGTTCCTATTTGCAGTTCGAAAGCGGTCGTAACGTCTGAGTCTGACGTCATACCGAAAAGCAGCGAATCGCTCTCGGCTTCGTACATAACTGATGCTATAACCTTATTATCTTTACGCATAATATACTGATAGCCCTGATCGTTCTTTGAGCCGTATTTAAGGATATAATCTCTCAGCTTTTTCTGATTTTTGACTGCTGTCGAATCGTTGTCCGAGGGACCGTTTACAGGGTCGGAAGTGTTTCCTTTTTCTTCTGTACAAAGCGCCTCACAACGACTCAAGAGGAGATACTCGCCGTTTTTTAGAGTGAAGTAGCTTTGACCGTTGAAAAAATCATTGGCAATAATGTTTTCGCCGTTTGCGTCCGAGCAGATTGCATAGTATCCGCCGCTGGAACCTGTTTGTTTCGCGAGATACTCGCCTGCGGGGATATCGTCGCCGACAAGATATTGTCCGTCGGAGATTGTTTTTCCCGATTTATAATTAAACTTGATTTTATCGCTTACTTTTCGCGCTTCACAGCGGTGTAATGTAAGATACTCTCCGTTTTTTACCGAGAAATAGCGCTGACCGTCAAAATTATCAATAGCGATAATATCGCTGCCGTTAGCGTCTGAGGTAATCTCAAAAAATCCGCCGAGAGAATCTGTCGGGTACGCGATATAATCGCCTGCGGGGAGATTTACTCCGACCTTATACTGTCCTTCGTAATATAGTTTTACGCTTGACTTGACCGTAAGGGTGAGCTTTTTACTCAGTTTCTTTTTATTCTTGCCTTTAGCCTTGGATGTAACGGTTATTACGGTTTTGCCCACCTTTTTAGCGGTGACTTTGATTGAACTTCCCGAAACCTTTACGGACGCGATATCGCTCTTGCTCGAGTTCGCGGTAAACTTCTTGGAAGCCTTGCCCTTACCTTAACGGTAACTTTAAATGATTTTGTTACCTGAGTTTTATCCTTGGGGACTGTGACTGAGGCTGATTTTTGGAGCTTGATTGATTTATAACATACTTCTTGGATTTAGCGCCCGCGCATATCGTGAATGACGATAAAGCAAGCACTGCGCATAAAAACGCGCTTATAATTTTACTTGTGCGTTTCATAATAATTGACCTTTCTGCTCTTTGATTCAATATACGCCGCCGTGCTGTGAGTATAGGGGGAGTGTTTTAAAAAATAAGATTTTTAAAATCACTGCGCGTAAGTTTTTTCGTAAAGTCCGCCTACGGTGTCGCAGTTGCATTTATAAACGTAATAGGGGTACTTTTTGAAATACTTAGTTTTGGAGCGTTTGATTTTGGACATCTTAAATTTTTTCTGCCATTTAAAAAGTTTAGACGGAGTAGTTTTCTTTTTATTGAGCTTAATCTTATATCTTGGATTAATGATTTTTCCGCTTTGTGAGCGATCGGCGTTGAAATCTACCTTAACCGTATACTTGCTGCTTATTTTTGCGCCTTTGATTTTATAATACTTTATTGTCTGGAATTCGTGGAATTCGCCGTTGTTGCGGTATTGCAGGAACAGGTATTTTTTACCGCCTTTTTTGGCTACGCCTATATATTCCGAGGGATTGCTCGCTTCGGCGTTAAGGAATTTTTTCTTTATAAGCGCCTTAGGATTTCCGCCCTTAATAGTGTAAACGCTTAAATAACGGCAGGGCATATTGTTTTTATCCTTGTCAAAAAAGGTGTAAACAAGTTCTTTTGTGCCGTTGTTATCGAAGTCATAGAAAAACGCCTGACTTCTTGCTGACGAATACTCGCTTGAAGCGTAGTCGCTCGTGTCGTAGTAGCTGCCCGCTTCGGCAATAACGTTCTTAGCGTCCTTTAAAACGCCCTCATACTTATCAACTCCCGCAGCATTCGTGCCGATGCACGCGAGGGAAGCCGTAAGCATAACAACTGCGGTTAATACCGCTAAAAATTTGATTTTTTTCATTACGTTTTCCTCCTTAAAATATAGTTTTAAGCAGCTACTTACACCGCTTTTACTATTCATCAATAAGCCGAACAACATCCTTAAGATTTTTAAGAATAAAAGTGCATTTTCCTTTTATATCGTCCGTAGGCTCAATTAAATCAGGAATCATAACCGTTACCATTCCCGCCGAAGCGGCGGAAATTATTCCGTTGAAACTGTCCTCGAGAGCGAGGCAGTTTTCGGGAGGAAGCCCGAGTTTTTGAGCCGCTTTTAAGAACGGTTCGGGAGAGGGCTTCCCGTTTTCAACGTCCTCGGCGCATACAAGAGCGTCGAAATAATCGAACACCTTAGCGATTTTTAAAGTCCGCTCGGCGCTGCGCCTTGTTGTAGAGGTAGCGAGGGCGGTTTTTATATTCTTTGATTTAAGAAAATCAAGAAGCTCAAACAATCCGTCCTTTATCGGTACGCCGTGAGCTTCGGTATATTGCACATAAACCGTACGGCATTTTTGGTGAAAATCCTCATAACTGAAGCTGTTGCCAAAAAGCGTTTTAAAGTATTCGGGCAAATCCGCCGCCCGTTTACCGACGGTTTTTTTATAATCTTCGAGAGAAAAGTTTTTTCCCTCTTTTAAAAGGAACTCGCGCTGGAGCTTATACGTCAGGTTTTCGGTATCGAACATCAAGCCGTCCATATCGAGAACCGCGCCCATTATTTTCATAGCTTTTTAAGCTCCTCGGTAATTTTCTCGAACGCCATACTGTGGCTGGCTTTCACTAAAACCGTATCGCCGTCGTTTATTAATTCAGGGAGTTTTATAATAAGCTCCTCTTTAGTTTTAAAATAGATACCGTCAGCGCCTTTAGCGAGCTGTTCGGCGAGAGGACCTGCCGCTATTACGACATCACAATTTTTAGCGTACTTGCCGACCTCATAGTGAAGCTCAAGCTCGTTTTCGCCGAGTTCCTTCATATCGCCGAGTATCGCGATTTTTCTGCCTCTGAAATTCATCAGTGTATCAATTGAAGCCTTTACGGAAGTCGGGTTAGCGTTATAGCAGTCGTCAATAATCCTGATTTTGCCCGTATCGATAAGGTTGGCGCGGCTGCCTACGGTTTTATAGGCGGAAATGCCCGCTTTGATTTCGTCGTCGGTAAGCCCGAGTTCTACACCGACTGCCGCTGCGGCTAACGCGTTAGCTACCATATATGTGCCGATAGCGGGGATGTTTACCGAAAGTCGTTTGCCGTTATAGAGCAAATCAGCGTCTACGCCGAGTACGCCGTTGTTTTTTATGTTTTCGGCACGGAATTCACCGTTATTTATACCGTAAAAAACGGGAGCTTTACCTTTTACCTCTTTAACCTGAGCGAGCTTGTCGTCGTCGGCGTTAAGGATAACCGTACCTCCTTCACGGAGGTTTTCAAACATTTCGGTTTTAGCCTTAAATACTCCGTCGCGGTCGCCGAGATTTTCCAGGTGGCATTCGCCGATTTACGCACAACGTAATGCTTTGTGAGTAACTTTGCGGTCGCGGGGCGACCCGTGCGGCAGGGCGTGCGGGGGAGTGGG
>CAJOHT010000082.1 GCA_905234305.1 uncultured Ruminococcus sp.
GATAAGTTTAATTTCGGCGAAAGCGACGACGGCGTGGCGGGAGTCAAGACGGTTAACGTTACTTCTGGTAACGTTCCTAAGGCGATTGAGGCGCTGACTGTACTGGGATACAGTTCGTCGGATGTAGCTCCGTTTATCTCGACACTTGATGAGAACCTGCCGGTCGAAAGACTTATTGGGGAAACCTTGAAGATGATGGGAAGGAAATAGGAATTAAGAATATTAAGGTAAGAAGTAAAATGTAATAAGTAATAGGTAGTCAAGCGCAGAACCTTTATGTTCTATCCAAAACTTGATAATGGCACGAACGTCAGGGGGATAGCACATATAATAAAGGGACTGCAAGTAATGACGGGGAGAATTAAAATGATTGAGTTTTCTGATGAGATGGATTTTGAAAACAGAATAGTTGATACAACGGAAATCCCGAGCGATACGGGCGATAATGATAACCCGTTAAGACCTAAAACGCTTGACGATTATATCGGTCAGGAAACTGTAAAGGAAAATCTCAGGATTTTTATTGACGCCGCTAAGCAGAGGGGAGAGTCTTTAGACCACGTTCTTTTATACGGACCTCCAGGACTAGGGAAAACTACGCTTTCGGGAATTATAGCGAATGAACTCGGAGTGTCTGTCAGGATAACCTCGGGTCCCGCGATTGAGAAGCCTGGCGATTTAGCGTCGTTGCTTACGAATTTAAATCAGGGCGATGTGCTGTTTATTGATGAAATTCACCGCTTAAGCCGTGCCGTAGAGGAGATTTTGTATCCTTCTATGGAGGATTTTGCGATTGATATAATTACGGGTAAGGGTCAGATGGCAACTTCGTATCATCTGCCGCTTCCTAAATTTACGCTTGTTGGAGCGACTACCAGAGCGGGTCAGCTTACCGCTCCGCTAAGAGATCGCTTCGGAGTAGTTCTGAGGCTTGAACTATATTCAACCGAGGAACTCGCGCAGATTGTTGAGAGAAGCGCCTCGATACTTGGAATAAAGATTGAACACGAAGGAGCGCTCGAAATCGCTTCCCGCTCAAGAGGAACTCCGCGTATCGCGAACAGATTTTTAAAGCGCGTTCGTGATTTTGCTCAGGTTATGTCGGACGGAGTTATTACGCTTGAAACGGCTGAAACCGCGCTTGTGAGGCTCGGTGTGGACGAGCTTGGACTCGATAACAACGACCGCAGGATGCTGGAGGCAATTGTAAAATTCTATAACGGAGGTCCTGTCGGGCTCGAAACATTAGCCGCCGCTATTGGACAATCGAGGACGTTTACGAGCCGTATTTAATGCAGATAGGTTTCTTGAGCAGAACTCCGAGAGGAAGATGTATTACCGCTAAGGCTTGTGAGCATCTTAATCTTCCGTTCCCGAACGGTACGGTTAATACTCAGCCTACGCTTTTTAATGATTAAGGACATATTAAATGAGATTTTCAGAAAATTGGAAGGATTACGAGCTTATTGACTGCTCAGGCGGAGAAAGGCTTGAGAGATGGGGCGATGTAATTCTTATAAGACCCGACCCGCAGATTATTTGGGAGTCGGAAAAGAAAAATCCGCTCTGGCGTAATGCCCACGCGCGTTACCACCGCTCGAATAAAGGCGGCGGAAGCTGGGAAATGTATAAAAAGGTACCCGAGAGCTGGATTATAAAATATAAGAGTCTTAAGTTTAACGTAAAGCCTATGGGTTTTAAGCATACGGGAGTTTTTCCCGAGCAGGCGGTAAACTGGGATTGGACGGCAAAGCGTATAAAAACCGAGAACCGTTCGCTTAATATTCTTAATCTTTTTGGATATACAGGCTGCGCTACGCTTGCTTGTATGGACGCGGGCGCTAAGGTGTGTCATGTTGACGCCAGCAAGGGTATGGTGAACTGGGCTAAAGAGAATGCCCGCCTTTCAGGAATTGCCGATAAGCCTGTAAGATGGCTTGTTGATGATTGTGTAAAATTCGTTCAGCGCGAGATAAGACGCGGCAATAAGTACGACGGTATTATTATGGATCCGCCTTCGTACGGACGCGGTCCCTCAGGCGAAATCTGGAAGATTGAGGAAAAACTTTATTCTTTTTTAGAATTATGCATACAGGTTATGTCGGATAACCCATCATTTTTGATATTAAATTCCTATACAACGGGGCTTTCTCCCGCGGTTATGGAGTATCTTTTAAATGTTCAATTTGTAAGCCGCTTCGGCGGTAAAGTCAGCTCGGACGAAATCGGGCTTAAGGTAAAGGACACGGGGCTTTGTTTGCCCTGCGGTTCAACGGTAATCTGGGAGAGATAAATTTGAGCTTTATTTCCGCTTCAAACGTAAAATATTCCTACGAGGACAACGGTCCGTTAGTTCTGAACGGAATATCGTTAAAAGTTAATAAAGGCGAATTTGTCGCGCTTTTAGGCCATAACGGCTGCGGTAAGTCTACCGTGGCTAAAGCCCTTAACGCGCTTATTACCCCTAAGGAAGGCGTAATTTACGTTGACGGGATGGATACTTCCGACGAGGAAGTTACTTATGAAATCCGCCGTAATGTGGGGTTAGTGCTTCAGAATCCCGATAACCAGCTTGTAGCGAGTATTATCGAGGAAGACGTCGCTTTCGGTCCCGAGAATTTGGGAATCGAGCCTGAGGAGATACGCAGGCGCGTAGATAACGCCTTGAAGGCAGTCGATATGTACGATTACCGCACCCACGCCCCCCATAAGCTCTCGGGAGGTCAGAAGCAGCGTGTCGCGATCGCTGGTATTATCGCGATGGAGCCGAGTTGTATAGTGTTTGACGAGCCTACGGCTATGCTCGACCCGAGCGGCCGCGAGGAAGTTATGAAAACGATAAAAACGCTTCAACAAAGGGGCATTACTATCGTTTTGATTACTCATTATATGGAGGAGGCTGTTTTAGCCGACAGAGTAATCGTAATGGAAAACGGAGAGGTTTTAACTAAGGGAAAGCCTGAGGAGGTTTTCTCAAGAGTTAATCTTCTCAAGAAGCATTCGCTCGATGTTCCTCAGGCTACCGAGCTTGCGTATAAGCTCATAGGAGCGGGGCTTAGGTTCTCCAAAATGCCGCTTAATACCGAAGAATGCATCGACCTTTTAGAGGAGGTGCTTTCGAGAAAATGAGTATAATTGAAGTTAAGAATTTATCATATACCTACGGAGTGGGAACTCCGTTTGAGAAAACTGCCGTTAAGGATCTGAGCCTCAGCGTTAACGCGGGCGAGGTTATCGGCGTTATCGGTCATACGGGTTCGGGTAAAAGCACTTTGGTGCAGATGCTCAACGGGCTTATAAAGCCTCAGAGCGGTCAGGTTCTGCTTGACGGAGTTGATATCTGGGCAAAGCCTAAGGAAATCAGAAAAATCCGATTTAAAGTCGGTATGGTATTCCAGTATCCCGAGTATCAGCTTTTTGACGAAACAGTATATAAGGACATTTCCTTCGGTCCAAAAAACAAGGGGCTTACCGAAAAGGAAATTGACAGAATTGTAAGGAAGTCGGCGAAATTCGTAGGACTTTCCGATAAGCTCCTTGAGCAGTCGCCGTTCGATTTATCGGGCGGAGAAAAGCGAAGAGCCGCTATAGCGGGAGTAATAGCTATGGATCCCGATATACTTGTGTTGGACGAGCCTACCGCTGGTTTAGACCCTAAGGGCAGGGACTTGCTTTTGACTCAGATTATGCAGTACCATCGTGCGAGGGAAAATACTATATTTATAGTTTCCCACAGTATGGAGGATGTAGCACGTTTTGCCGACAGAGTAATGGTAATGAATAAGGGAAAGCTCGAAATGCTCGACACTACTAAAAAGGTGTTCGCCGAGGCTGAAAGGCTTGAGAGTATGGGGCTTAGAGTTCCGCAGATTACCGAAATAATGCTCGCTTTAAAGGCGAAGGGATATGAGATCGGCGATGGTATTCTTAATGTTGAACAGGCTTTTTTAGAGATTGTCAACCTGCTTAAAAAGGAGGGTAAGATATGACCAGAGATATTGCCCTCGGACAGTTTGTCCCTGGAAACGGTATTGTACACCGTACCGACCCTCGCGTTAAAATCATTCTTCTGATATTTTTTATTACGATTATATTCTGCGCGTTTAATTTTGTTTCTCTCGGTATTGTCACTGCCGCGATTTTGACAGTTATCGCGCTTTCGCAGGTAAGTTTCAAGCTGTATTTTAAAAGCCTAAAGGTTATTATTTTTATTGTTATTATCACTTCGCTTTTGAATATGTTTTACGGTACGGGCGAGCCGATATGGCAGTTCGGGATAATTAAGCTGACGATGTCGGGGATTTACCGCGCGGTTTTCGTATCCGTGAGGATCGTTCTGCTTATTCTTATAAGCTCTTGCCTTACGTTTACAACCTCGCCGACCGATTTGACCGACGCTATCGAACGGCTGATGAAGCCTCTTAAGTTTTTCCACGTTAAGGTTCACGAAATCGCTATGATGATGACGATAGCTTTAAGGTTTGTGCCGACTCTGCTTGAGGAGACCGATAAGATTATGGCGGCTCAGAAGGCGAGGGGTGCCGATATGGAAAGCGGCGGGCTTATAAAGAAGGTTAAGGCGATGACGCCGATACTTATTCCGCTGTTTGTTTCGGCATTCAGGAGAGCTTATGATTTGGCTACGGCGATGGAATGCCGCTGCTACAGAGGCGGGGAAGGCCGTACAAGGATGAAGTCCCTGCATATCAACAGGCTTGATATAATCGGTATCGCCTTTTCGGTTTTGGTACTTACGGGGGTTGTGTTATGCAATGTGTTCATAGCTCCTGTAGTATGAGAAATTTACTGATAACGATTGCGTACGACGGAAAAAACTTCCACGGCTGGCAGATACAGAAAAACGGAATAACTGTTCAGGAGGTTTTCCAAAACGCGCTTAAGAATATAACGGAAGAGTATTATGACTTAAAGGGCTGCAGCCGTACCGACAGCGGAGTTCACGCCGAAATGTATTGTATCAGCGTAAAAATCGCTCATCCTATACCCGCCGAAAGATTAAAGCCAGCGCTTAATAAATGGCTTCCCGACGAGGTTGTATGTCTTGATTGCAGGGAGGTCGCGAAGGATTTTCACGCGAGGTATAACTGTAAATCGAAGCGCTATGTTTATAAAATCTGGAACAGCGCCGAGCGAAATCCCTTCCTTAACGGGTACGCGCTGTTTTACAGATATCCGCTTGATGAGGAGCTTTTAAATGAGGCGGCTCAGGCGTTTGTAGGCAGGCACGATTTTACCTCGTTCTGTACGCTTGATAAGCGTGAGAAAGGTGATTTTACCCGCGAGGTAAAAATGTTCAGCGTAAAGCGCGAAGGTAAGCTGGTAACTATGACTGTTGAGGCGGACGGATTTCTGTACAATATGGTCAGAATTATGACGGGTACTTTACTTGAGATAGCTCAGGGAAAAATCCCCGCCGACAGTATAAAAGATATAATCGAAAAAAAAGACCGCTCTTTTGCGGGAGCTACGGCACCCGCCTGCGGATTGTATTTGAATAAGGTAAATTATTGAGTTTAACGGAGAGAATATGAAAGGTTTTTCAGGCGGACGTTACAGCGTCCGCAATGTGGAGAAAAGAAAAAAGAATAAGCGCAGCGTATTAAGCTACGAGGATATGCCGCTCGACGAGTATAACGACGACCAACCTGAAATATCTAAGGAAGCGGTTAAAAGGATACTTATTATCGCGGGCATAATCGTGCTGTTGGGACTTGTTGTATTCGCGATAGCTAACCGCGACAGCTTCAGTCCCGAAAAGATTTCGCACTGGTTCAAGTACGATGTACTCGGCTCGACCGACGAGGGCTTCCCGACTAAGATAATCGGTTCCTCGGTCAACAGGGGAAATTTTAAAAGCAATGACGGCGTTGTATATGTTTCGGATACCGCGTTTGCCGCTGTAAGCCCTTCTGGTAATGAAGTAGGTTATAATCAGCACGGCTTCGCTAAACCGATAATGTGTACTTCGGGCGAGTATGTGCTTATCTATAACCTGGGCGGAAACGGTTATGTTACTGGTAAAAAAGATCAGTTTAATAAGCCTAAGGATACCGACAACTATGTTTTGGCTGCCGATATAAACGAAAAGGGTTACTACTGCGTTGTTACCCAGACCGATGGTTATCTCTCGAAAATTCACGTATATAACGATAAAAAGGAGAAAATCTACGCGTATTCATTCTCCGACTACTACATAAATTCTGTAGCGCTTAATAAAAACGGCACAGGCTGCGTTGCCTGCGGTGTAACAGGAGATAACGGAAGTCTGCTCGGAATTGCGTATGTGTTGGATTTTGAGCAGGAAAAGCCTGTATCAACCCATAATCTTGATGAAAACACAATCTACAGTGTAGAATATTTTAATTCAAAAACAGCTTGTCTTATAGGTTCTAAATCATCCTATACTCTCGATGTCGGTTCGGGAAACCTGCACCAGGTCGAGTATAAGCATATGCAGCTTACCGCTTTCGATATCAATACCGATACCAACTCGTTTGTGCTTTCGTTATCCCGAAGCGGAGACGACAGCGCGGGCGAGGTTAAGAATGTGAACGATACGAATTGCGCGATTGAGTCGATAAGCCTTTATAAAAACCGCATTGCTGCGCTTGATTCGGATGAATGTTATCTGTTCGATACCGACGGAAGAAAGCTCGGTGAAGCCGACGCGGGCAACGGCTCCAAGGCAGTAGCGCTCGGGAACGCCGACGAAGCGTACATTCTCGGTATTAACGAGATAAGGCGAATAGTTCAGTTTAAGTGATTGGGTAAATAAAATGATACTTGATTTTATAATTCTAGGAATAATAATCCTGCTTATTATTATCGGTATAGCGCGCGGAATAGCGAAAACGCTGTTAAATCTTCTGAGCGTTGCGGCGGCGGGGATTCTTTCGTACTTAGCCGCAGGGCTTGCCTCGAATTTTATCTATAACGCTTTTATTTCGCCGTCTGTCACACAGAACGTAACAAACGCTATGGCTGACTCAACCGCTTCGGCGGGCACAGTAGCTCAGGAAGCTATTGACGGGCTGCCCGAGTTCGCGGTAGGAGTATTTAAGATGTTCGACCTAAAAACAATATCTGGAAAGAATTCCGTTGGAAAGCGGACGCTACCGCGTCGGCTGCGGTCGACGCCGCGCGTAAGCCTGCGGTGACAGCGGTATTGAGCGTGATACTGATTGTGTTGTTTTTTATATTGTTTTTGTTTATTTGTAAGAGGATTGCGAAAAAGCTCGAAAAGCTCTTTCATATTCCTGTTATCGGATTTTTCAACAAATTGCTCGGCGGTCTGTTAGGCTTTTGCGAAGGCGCGGTAATATGCGTTATAGGGGTTTTCGTGATACGGATAATGCTGATGTTTTCCGACCAGCCTTTTATATCCGACGAGTTGATTAACGGCTCCGTTGTATTTTCGGCAATTTATAACAGCGAGATACTTAACGGCATAGCCGAGGTTATAGGTATAGGGAAAAATGCGGTTAATAACGTATCGGAGATTGTTTCCGCGACGGTTGAAACCGCTTCAACAACAGGTTAGATGAGGTTTATATGTTAAAGAATATTAAAGCTAAGGATTTTATTACGATCCCGAATTTACTATCGTTTTTAAGAATAATACTTATAGTACCGTTTGTGTGCTTTTTTCTAAATGAGAATTATATTATGGCGGCAATTATCCTGATAATCTCGGGACTTACAGACGCATGCGACGGTTTTATTGCGAGGACGTTTAATCAGATTACGGAGCTTGGGAAAATGCTCGACCCGATTGCCGATAAGCTGACTCTTATCGCGATTATGGTTTGTATTACGATTTTCTCGCCGATAGTGCTGCCTGTTATGCTCGTCCTTATTATACGGTTCTCGGCTTGTTAAGACAGGTATAGCGCCTCCTGCCGCTAAATGGTACGGCAAGGTCGGAACCTTCGTGTTCTATGTTGTAGTATGTTTGATTGTATTCTTAAAGGCGGCGTTTAATTACGAGAATGATATTCTCTCGGTAGTTTTGCTTTCAATCAGCTGCGCTATTATGGTTTTCGCGCTTATAAAGTATGCTTTTGTATATATTTCGTTATTAAAAAAAGCCGATTTAAATAAGGAATCGGAGGTAAAGGAGTAATTTATGATTTGCAGTAAATGTGGAAAACGCCCTGCGGTTGTTTTTGTTTCGAACAATACGCAGGAAGCCCCGACAAAGGGGTATTGCCTTTCCTGCGCTAAGGAAATGGGAATAAAGCCCGTCGAGGATTTAATCAATAAAATGGGACTTTCAGACGAGGATTTAGAAAACGTTCAGGAGCAGATGGATTCCCTGATGGGTGACGAAGGTATGAAGAGCCTTATGGAAAACCTCAGTGTTGATAATCTTGCCGAGCAGATGGAGAAGTTTGAGGAGCAGACTGAAGATAACGGAGATTTTACTCCAGGAGGCGCTCCCGCTTTCCCGTTTTTTAACAATCTTTTCGGTGGCTCCGATACTAAGCAGTCGGGCGAGGGTAAAGAGAGAAAAGAGAGAAGAAAGAACCGTAAGACCGATAAAAAGAGAAAACATCTTAATCTCTACTGCGAGAACCTTACCGCAAAGGCTTCGGAAGGTCGTATTGATAATATTGTCGGACGCGATAAGGAAATTGAGCGCGTTATTCAGATACTTTCGCGCCGTACAAAGAATAATCCCTGTCTTATAGGCGAGCCTGGTGTAGGTAAGACGGCTATCGCCGAGGGCTTGGCGCTGAGGATCGCCTCGGGCAACGTACCGCTTAGACTTGCCGATAAGGAAATTTATCTGCTCGATTTAACATCCTTAGTTGCGGGTACTCAGTTCAGAGGACAGTTTGAGAGCCGTATCAAGGGACTTACTCAGGAAATAAAGGAAGCGGGTAATATTATCCTCTTTATCGACGAGGTACATAATCTTGTCGGAGCGGGCGATACCAGCGAGGGTACTATGAACGCCGCCAATATCTTAAAGCCCGCGCTTTCACGCGGAGAGGTACAGGTTATCGGCGCGACGACCTTTAACGAATACCGTAAGCATATTGAGAAAGACAGTGCGCTTGAGAGGCGTTTTCAGCCTGTTAAGGTAGGGGAGCCGTCGATAGCCGACACGATTGACGTTATTAAAGGCGTTAAGGGATATTACGAGGCTCACCACAGGGTGCGTGTTGATGATGATATCGTACGTAAAACAGTAATTCTTTCCGAGCGCTATATCAACGACAGATTCCTTCCTGATAAGGCGATAGACCTGCTTGACGAAAGCTGCGCCTGCGCCGCGCTTCGTAATAAGGAGATGGAGAAATACGACCGCCTTATGCTTTCTAAGAAGCGCTTAAGCGCTCAGATGGAGGAAATCGAGTCCGCTGAGGAAATTAATTACGAGCAGCTTGCCGACGTGCGTTCTAAAATCGCGAGAACCGATTCGGAGCTTGCCTCAATCGATATGGAAAAGGTAAACGCTCCTGTTACCGAGGAAGATATAGCTAAGGTTATCGAGCTTTGGACAGGTATTCCCTCAAGCCGTATCCGTGAGAACGAGCTTAGTAAGCTCGCGGATTTAGAGAGTGAGCTTAAGAAGAGAATTATCGGTCAGGACGAGGCTGTAGAAGCGCTCTCCGCCGCTATAAGAAGAAGCAGGGTGCAGATATCTCCCCGCCGACGTCCAGCGTCATTTATCTTTGTAGGACCTACGGGTGTGGGTAAAACAGAGCTTGTTAAGGTTCTTTCTTGATCAGGCTCGATATGTCCGAGTTTATGGAGAAGCATTCAGTCTCAAAGATTATCGGTTCCCCTCCAGGATATGTAGGTTATGATGAGGCAGGTCAGGTCACTGAGAAGGTGCGCCGTAGTCCGTATTCGGTACTGCTGTTCGACGAGATAGAGAAGGCTCATCCAGACGTATTGAATATACTGTTGCAGATACTTGACGAGGGACGTGTTACCGACGCTCAGGGCAGAACTGTAAACTTTGAGAATACCGTTATCGTTATGACCTCAAACGCGGGTTCTGAAAAGCGCGAGAACGCTCTTGGATTCGGTAAGCAGGAAGGCGATATGATTCGCGAAAAAGCGATTAAGGGCTTAAAGGAATTTTTGCGTCCCGAGTTTATCGCGAGGGTTGACGAGGTGCTTGTGTTCAGAAGCCTTAATGACGACGATTATAAAAAAATCGCCGCGCTTATGCTTGACGAGTATAAGGAACCGCTCGGCGAGAAGGGCATACGCTTTACTTATGACGAAAGCCTCTGCGCTTATGTCGCCGACAAGGCGGCGAGCGGTACCAGCGGAGCGCGTGATTTACGCAACTTTATCCGTAAGAATATTGAGGATAAGATAACTAACGAGATTATAGCCCGCCGAGATGGTGAAATTGCCGCCGTTAACGCTTATGTTGATAACGACGAAGTAAAACTTGAGATTATTTAGTTAATACACCGCAATTAAAAAGGAGCTTTTTCGGAAGCTCCTTTTATATCTATGTGCAATTTGCATAAATATCGGTTGAAATTTTTGGATTGCAACGCTTTGTAATATATTGTACAATATATTTATGAATGGAGGGATACTATGATACAGGAGCATAAAATCCGAACAAAAAATAAAAACGTATTTCTGAGAGTTAGGCAGGGGCATTTTGCTACAATGCACAGCCATACAAACTACTATATAGATGTCACTACCCAGAAAAACCGTCTTTCCGAGGCTAAGGCGGTCGCTAAAGAAATGGTTAAGGCGTACCAGATCAATACTATTGTCGATACTATTCTCTGCCTTGACGGAACAGAGGTTATCGGAGCGTTTTTAGCGAATGAGCTTACTCAGGACAACTATATAAACTTGAATGCTCACCAGACTATTTATGTGCTTTCGCCCGAGTATATCGGCGGCGGTCAACTTATGTTCCGTGATAATCTTACTCCTATGCTCGCGGGCAAGCACGTGCTTGTACTCGCCGCTTCAGTAACAACAGGTAAGAGCGCTTTGGCGGCAATCGACGCTATAAAATACTACGGCGGGTTTGTCGAGGGCGTTTCAGCGATTTTCGCTACTGTTGAGGAATGCGACGGCCATCCCGTAAACTCGATATTCGACCCTAACGACCTTGTGAATTACCAGAGCTATAAGCCTCACCAATGTCCGTTCTGCCAAAGGGGAGAGAAGATTGAGGCTTTAGTTAACAGCTACGGGTATTCGGCACTTTGATAGGTAATAAGTAATAGATAAGGAGCTTCCGAGGAAGCTCCTTTTTCAATAGTTTTTATGGTTCATCAATTTCAATATTCTTTGGTGTTTTTCTATAGAATATATCATAGAGGATGGGGATAATATACAGCGTCATAAGAGTTGAGTAGAGGAGTCCCACGCTTACGACTATCGCCATACTTCTCTGCATAGCGTTGCCCGCGTCCTGAGAGAACACCATAACGCTCATAGAGAGGATCGTAGTTAGAGCCGTCATCAGGATAGGTCTCATTCTCGTTTTACCCGTTTCGATAAGAGCCTCGCGTTTTTTCATGCCGTCTATCCTCAGTCTGTTAGCGTAATCGACAAATACAATACCGTTGTTTACTACCGTTCCCATAAGTATCATAAAGCCCATTAAAGATATAGCGGAAATATCCATACCGAATATCATAAGTCCTATCATTCCGCCCGTAAAAGCAAGAGGTACAGTGAAGATGATTATAAACGGGGAGAGGAAGCTCTGGAACTGCGCTACTATAATCAGGTAAATCAGCAGGAACCCGAGCGCTATAGCCTGCGCCATCTGTTTTAGCATATCGGTTGTCTGAATTGCCGAACCTGCGATTTCAACATCATAGCCTGATGGCGGTGTGTATTTGTCGAGTTTTTTCTGAAGCTCGCGCGAGAGCAGGGTAGAGTTCGCGTCGTCATCTAATTCGCCTGTTACGGCGAGATAGGTGCGCTGGTTTTCGCGTTTGATATCGTTCATAGAGAGGCTGTCAGAAACTTTCGCGAATTTTTTGAGCCTGTACTCTTTCTTTACAGTTTTAGCGTTTGCGCCTGTGATTTCCGAAGTGATTTTTGTTTTTAAAATATTTTCGTATGTCAGTTTGTCGTTTTTCTTTACTATATTTACGTCAACGCTTTTGTCGTTGATTTTCATCGTAATTGCCTTTTGCTCGGTTTTAGCTTTTTCGGCAATCTGAGCGAAAATCTGAGCGACGGTGAGTCCGTATTGAGCCGCTTTGTTGCGGTCGATTTTAAGTTTTAGGGCTCGGTCGGCTTCAGTTATTCCGTTCTCGGCTTTCTTAACGCCCTTGATACTTTTCATCATTTTAATGACGTCTTCGCTGATATCGATGAGCTTTTCCTGTTCGTCGCCGTAAATGTTTACGGTAAGCCCCGTGTCGGCTAAGGTTGACATATCGCTCATTCCCGATGAGGAAGCGGAGATTTCTTTGCATTTAATTTTCTTGGTTTTATCGATTATCTCATTCTTGATACGTCTGTAGTCGTCTGTGTTCTTTATATCGTCGTCAGTTATTATATAGAATGAGAATACCGTATAATTATCGGTAACGCCTGAGCCGACAACGCTTGTGGTAAGGCTCATATTTCCGTCGAGACCGCTTACCCTTGAAACACCGTCTATTTTGCTTATTATGTCTAAAACCTTGTCGGCTGTTTTATAGGCTTGCTTTTTTGTAACTCCGTTCTCCAGAGTCATAGAAACTGAAAGCTGATTGCTTTCCGCTTGGTCGATAGTCGCGATTCCCGTATTAAAGGTTTGAATTACGCATAAAACGAGCAGTATAACCGCAGTAAGAAGCGGTATAACCTTATGCTTCAGCGAGAAAGCGA
>CAJOHT010000083.1 GCA_905234305.1 uncultured Ruminococcus sp.
TATTCTCGGCGACGTTATTAAACAGGAAATGATTAAATCGGGGATAAACGGTTTTGAGGATTTGCCGATTAATCTTTCAATCTGTACTAACGACACTAACACTACAGACGAGTGTATTTTTACTACAAAGGAAGAGAATTTAAAAAACGACCATATCCAGTATATTACGGGAGCGCCGCTTGATTTAGCGGTAAGGGCGAGTATGACCTTCCCTGCGATTTATACAACCTGCAACTATAAGCAGTATAACTTTATCGACGGCGGCTCAAAGGATAATCTACCCGTAAAAATCCTTAAGGATATGGGAGTCGGCAAGGTGCTTGCGATAGGCTTCGATATTATGGAATATACTCCCGATACGGGTATCGACGGTATGCTCAAGGTAGTATGGAGAGCGCTGGATTTATACTCGATTAATTCAACAAGAGAGTCTAAAAAAATGGCGGATTACTGCGTCGAGATAAAAAACAGTAAAACCGCGATTTTCTCTATGGATAACCTCGACCTGACTATTCAGGAGGGTTATGAATGTACCATGGCTCATAAAGACGAGCTTTTAAGAATATTCGGAAAATAAAAAACGTCGGTGTAAAAACCGACGTTTTTTGATGGTAAATCTATTAATTTTTTTAATCGGTGAATTCAAAATCGTCCTTATGGTTTTCCTTAAAGATTTCGTAAACCTTCTGAACGGTTTCCTCGTCGTCTATGCCGATATAATTCTCGGTCTCGTCGTCCACAGACTCAATCTTAAGAATAATAACGCCCTCTGCGTCCTCTTCATTCTCGATAAGTACAACATATTCCTCTCCGTCAAGTGCGATAGTGTCGAGATACTCGAATTCGGCGCTTACTCCATCCTCGTCGGTAAGCTCAATTATTATCGCTTCATCCTCGGGGATGTTTTCGTTTACAAAATCTGCCATAGTGTTTCCTCCTAAAACTTCATATGCTGATAGTTTACACTACTTTTTCAAAAATTGCAAGTGTTTTAAATATCTTCGTCAGTCCGTGCATTCCCTCTCTTAATTTTATATCTCCCTGACCTTAGTGCCTCTGTTAGGTTTTGGATACTTTGGGAACGCTCTGCGCTCGAATTGCGAATTATACTTTCTCTTGTTTTTTCTTAACAAGTAACGCGAGTAATTGAAAAACTACGCAAAGTACGACTCCCGCGATAGAGGCTATAATAATTAACGGGTAGTTTACCTTAGATACAAGCGAAAAATCGAGTTCGCCCGATTTAGCGTTCTGAAGCGGTATAAAGAACGTGACAGCGTCTATGATAATTGCCGCGATAATCGAGAGAATGCTTAAGGAGGTAAATGTAAGCGCTGCTCTTGAGTGGGAAGTTTTTTTCGCTCGGGCTATTGTATCTCCGCTGAAATCGAGAGTCTTGCATAGCCAGAACGCCATAGCGACATTGATGATTGTTTCGGGTATCATAAATGTAGCGTTGTAGCTTAAGGAGTAAACGAGAGCTTCTCCTGTCGGGATTGAAATACCCGCCCATACGGTGCATCCCGAGATAACGTGGAAAAAGTAACGTATAGCGCATACGAACGTAGCGCCCGCTATAGCGGAAAGGCCGTCGTCTTTAAGCTGTTTTTTAAAAATTGCCGCAAGTCCTAAGAATGAGAACGCGAATATATAATCGAGCAGTATTATCGCGAACGCCGCTGACGCGGAAGTTGCGTAGGAGAGGTTGTTCATTCCGAGTAAAAGCTGGATCAAGCTGTTGACAAATCCCGCGAACATACCCCATTTTGTTCCGTAGCGGAACGCCGCTATCATAATCGGGACCATACTGAATGCTGTTATGCTTCCGCCGTAAGGCAGCTCAAAAATTTTAATCATACTTAAAACCGTAGAGAGCGCGATCAAAAGCGCGGTTTCGGTAAGCATAATGACCTTTTTTCTGTTCATTTAATAAAACCCCTTTTTTAAAAATAAAACGCCGTGATATACACGGCGTAAAAATGCGTTATATACAACTTCCTACGTCGGCATTATCCGAATCAGGTTAAGGGTATGATCTCAGCCCGCGCGGTATCGCGCAAGCACCCCTGTGTTATTTTGTAAATACAGTATACTGCTTTTAAAAGAAAAAGTCAATACGGGGAATTATTTTACTATCTTTAAAGAGATGTCGAACGCTTTTACCGAGTGGGTTATAGCGCCGATTGAGATAATATCTACTCCCGTTTCGGCTACAGAGCGGATAGTTTCGTCGGTTATATTGCCCGAGGCTTCGAGCTTGGCTCTGCCCGCGGTAATTTCAACCGCTTTTTTCATTTCATCGCAGCTCATATTGTCGAGCATAATAATATCGGCTCCCGCCTCAAGCGCTTCATTCAGTTCGTCAAGATTACGAACCTCAAGTTCGATTTTGACCGTATGACCGAGCTTTTCTCTTAAGGTGCGTACGGCGTTCGTTATACCGCCGCCCGCGTCAACGTGGTTATCCTTAAGCATAGCGCAGTCGGAGAGATTGTAGCGGTGGTTCTTGCCTCCGCCGACGGTAACGGCGTATTTTTCGAGCGGTCTGAGCCCAGGGAGGGTTTTACGGGTATCGGCGATTGACGCCTTGGTGCCCTCGGTGAGCTTTACGGCTTTGTTTACTGCCGTCGCGACTCCGCTCATATGCTGGAGCAGATTTAACGCGGTGCGCTCTCCTTTTAAGAGCGTTTTTGTTTTACCGCTGATTACGGCGATAATATCTCCCGTTTTAAGGTGATCGCCGTCTTTTTTATATACTTCGGCTTTAAAATCGGGCTGTAAAATCTCGAAAACTCTGAGAGCTATATCGAGCCCCGCTAAAACTCCGTCCGCCTTAGCAATAAACCTTGCCGAGCCATCCTGAGCTTCGGGGATAAGATAGTCGGTAGCGGCGTCGACGTAGTTGATATCCTCTAAAAGCGCGTTTTCTATAAGCCTGTCCACATATATTTTATTTAACATCATAAGTTTATTCCCTCTCTTAATTCATCAAGTATGATTCCCGCTACTATAGCGATCGAGCGAGCCTCTACAAAGTCGGCAGTAAGCTCGTAATTGCCCGTAACGAGGTCGTTTACTATCGCGTCGACCTTAAGGAAACTTTGCTTGAATTTCTCGGGCTTAGGAATTACAAAGTAGGTTTCCTGCATAATCCTTCTGATTTCAGTTCGGATACCCGTCGGCAGCTTGTTGCTCTTTCCGTTAGGCAGCGCGGGAGCCTTGCCCAAAGGCTTTCGTCCGAATTTATCGATTTTCAGCGTCATATTCTCAGCCGCGCTTCTCGCGTAAACGAGCGCTTCCAGAAGCGAGTTGCTTGCAAGACGATTGGCGCCGTGGACTCCCGTATGGGTGCATTCTCCCGCGGCGTAAAGCCCTTCTACCGTAGTCTGGGCGGTATTGCTTACGTTGATTCCGCCCATAAGATAATGCTGACAGGGGAATACGGGGATTTTATCCTTAGTCATATCGATGCCTTCCTCAAGACACCTGCCGTATATCATCGGGAAGCGGTTTTTAATAAACTCGGGATCCTTATGGGTTATGTCAAGATAGAATTTTTCGCTGCCTGTAGCTATCGACTCGCGGATAACCGCGTCGGAAACTACGTCCCTCGGAGCGAGTTCTCCGCGTTTATCATATTTAAAAGCAAAGCGCTCGCCGTTGCAGTTCAGGTATACCGCGCCTTCTCCGCGGACAGCTTCCGAGATAAGGAAGCGTTCTCTTGCGCTTTCAGCCGCGAAGGCTGTCGGGTGGAACTGAACTCTCGAAAGGTGTTTTATCTCCGCTCCGAGCATATGCGCCAGGGCTATGCCGTCGCCTGTCGCGATAGCGGAGTTGGTCGTGTACTGATAGACGCGTCCTATACCGCCTGTTGCTATAAGCACATACCTTGCTCCGACCTGAGTTATTTTGCCGTTATTTAAAATCCCGACCCAAAATCCGTTTTCTACCTTATTAATCTCGTAAACAAGAGTGTTTTCGCAGAGCGCGACGTTCGGTTTTCGGCTTACGGCGCTTATAAGAGTGTCGATAATCGCCTTGCCCGTAGAGTCCTTATGATGGACGATACGGTTGCGCGAATGTCCCGCCTCAAGCGTTTTTGAAAGCTCGCCCGACTTTTCGGTATCGAATTCAACGCCGATTTCCTTAAGGCGCATAACGTCCGACGGACCTTCCTCTACGAGCTTTTCTACAGCGGAAAGGTTGTTTTTGAATTTGCCCGCGATAAGCGTATCGGCAATATGCAGTTTATAGTTGTCGTTGTTTTTATCGAGTACGGCAGCGACTCCTCCCTGCGCAAGGGATGAATTTGAAAGCGAAAGCTCGCGCTTTGAAACCGTCAGTACGCTTATATCGTCCCTGAATCTGAGGGCGGCGTACAGTCCCGCGACTCCCGAACCGACAATTACGACATCGTATTCCTTTTTAAAATCCATAATCAGACCTCGTACCGCTTATTATTAAATCACTTAAAGCGTTTAATAAATAATCGGTATCAAAATGCGGTTTACAAATACTTTAAACTATATTATACTACTAACAGCGGCTATATTCAATATTTTTTATACATTAAATGAGGTAAAAAGATAAAATGAATTTAACTGATACTATGGAGAAACCCGACAGAGCGCTGCTTGTGTCGGTCGATACGGGAAAATTTGACGCCGAGGCGAGTCTTGACGAGCTGTGGGAGCTTACCGAAAGCGCGGGAGCCGAGCCTGTGCTGACTGTTTTGCAGAAGCTCGATAAGGTCGAAAGCGCTACGTTTGTCGGCTCGGGAAAGCTCGAGGAAATAAAGGAAGCCTGCGCTTCTTACGAAATAGACCTTATAATCTGCGACAGCGAGCTTACGCCTACCCAGCTTAAAACGATAGAGCGCGAGTGCGATGTCCGTACGATAGACCGTACTACGCTTATACTCGATATCTTCGCTTTAAGGGCAAAATCCCGCGAGGGTAAATTGCAGGTAGAGCTTGCCCAGCTAAAATATCTTCTCCCGAGGCTTACGGGTAAGGGTATAGAGTTATCAAGACTCGGCGGAGGAATAGGTACCCGCGGCCCGGGTGAAACTAAACTCGAAACCGACCGCCGCCATATCCACCGCAGAATGGAAACTCTTAAGGCTCAGCTTAAGGATGTTGAAAACCACCGCCAAAGGCTGCGCGAACGCAGGCTTAAGGACGGAGTTATAACCGTCGCGATAGTCGGCTATACAAACGCGGGTAAAAGCACGCTTATGAACTGTCTTACCGACGCGGGCGTACTCGCTCAGGATAAGCTGTTCGCGACTCT
>CAJOHT010000084.1:0-2545 GCA_905234305.1 uncultured Ruminococcus sp.
GACATTTATTGCGGTGATATTCGTTTATAATAAAATGATTTCTGAAAATGAAATAACTGTTATGGCTGCGTCTGGTTTATCACCATGGCAAATTGCAAAGCCTGCAATAAAATTTGCGGCGGTACTTACAGTATTACATTTGATTCTTAATATCTGGATTGTTCCCATCAGCCAGGAAAAATTCTATACAACGCAATGGAATTTGCGCTATGGATTGGCACATTTAAAATTACAAGAATGGGACAGCTTGTCGCTAAAGAAGCGTCAAGAAGGCTCTGCGTTCCGTTCGGGATAGTTGACCTCTCTCTCGCCCCGACTCCCGCTGTCGGTGACAGCGTAGCGTATATACTTGAGGAAATGGGACTTGAGAGCTGCGGATGTCACGGAACCACAGCGGCGTTAGCGCTTTTAAACGACGCGGTCAAAAAGGGCGGAGTTATGGCGTCGTCCCACGTAGGCGGACTTTCAGGCGCGTTTATCCCCGTAAGCGAGGACGCGGGTATGATCGCCGCGGCTGAGCGCGGTACGCTCGATATTACTAAGCTCGAATGTATGACGGCGGTATGCTCGGTAGGACTTGATATGATCGTTGTACCGGGAGATATCTCAGCCGAAAAAATCTCCGCGATAATCGCTGACGAAGCGGCTATCGGTATGGTTAACTCAAAAACAACTGCGGTACGCTTGATTCCCGCAATCGGTAAAAAAGCGGGCGAAGAACTCAGCTTCGGCGGGCTTTTGGGAAAAGGTCCCGTAATGCCCGTAAGAGAGGGCGACCCGAGCGAGTTTATTAACCGAGGCGGACGTCTCCCCGCCCCACTCCAATCGCTTAAAAACTAAGTTTTTGCAAAAAGGAACTGACACGAAAGTCAGTTCCTTTTTTAGTATGCAGTATTCAGTTCGCAGTAATTAATTTAGAATTGCGAATTCACTTATCAAACTCCGTACTTATCCTTTATCCTCTCGATTTTCTTCCCGAAAAGCGGAGCGAGGAGCAACAGGAAAATAATATTCGATACTATATACTGAGCTGTAACTGGCAAGGCTGTAACAACCGCGCCGAAAAAGCGGTCGATATTAAAATACCCGTCCATCCACATAACCGTCCATACGTCCATAATTAGCGAGTAGAATTTTACTTTTTATCAGCTGATTCGATAACAGCCCAGCTATAAAGCCGATTATTCCCCAGGAAAACATCTGAAACGGAGTCCACGCTCCCTGTCCGAAATAGAAATTAGAAATAAGAGCCGACATAGCTCCCGTTAAAAAGCCGAACTCGCAGCCGAAATACATTCCCGAAATTACGACAATAGCCGTAACAGGCTTAAAAAAGGGTATCGGAGCGAAGATAAACCTGCCCGCGACGGATAACGCCGTCATTACAGCTAAAAGTACAACACGCCTCGTAGAGGCGTTATTTTTTTCAAATCCTATAAAAAACGGAACGCACGAGAGTAAAGCCACAGCGGCTGAAACTGCCGCGTAGCTTCTTTCGGGGAATACTATAGCTCCAAGTAGTACCGCCACAGGAATTAACCCGATTATAACAACGTATTTAATTACTTTTTTAGCCATCTATACTCCTAATTATATCCTCGGTAGTCACAGCGTTTTTTATAATTCCTCTCGACATTTTAGCGGCAGAGGTCGTATAAAAAGTATTATTAAGAAAGAATTTTCTACACTCGTTTTCGCTTGTTATTTCTCCGTCAAAAAGAAGTCCGCACCTATCGGCAAATACCGCGGCGAATTCAACGTCATGAGTTACAAGCAAAACGCTTATACCTTTATCGGTCAGCTTTTTCAGAAAAGCGCCAAGTTTATTTTTAGCGTAGGTATCGAGTCCCTTAGTAGGCTCGTCAAGCAGGAGAATATCAGGCTCAGTAAGCAGGATTTTGCAGATAGCCGCCCGCTGCAATTCTCCGCCGCTCAAATCATAAGGATGGGTATTAAGATAATCGCTTAATTCAAATTCTTCTATTAATTCCTTATAAGAATTATTAACCAGCTCGAAATCAGCTTTCAGCGAATCCTTTACGAATACATTTTTCGGATTTTGGGGAAGATACGCTATTCTTTTTTGGCAGTTTATTCTACCTCGGTAAGGCTTAAGAGAGCCGTTTATCACGTTTAAAAGCGTCGATTTGCCCGAACCGTTTTCTCCGAGCAGTGCGTACAGTTCACCTTCGTTTAAACTAAGGCGGCAATTTTTTAGTATGTCTTTGGATTTTTTCTCGTAGCGGAACCATATATCCTTACAGGATAGTATTTGATTTCCGCGTTTTATTTCTGAATCAGAATTATATTTTTTGAAATTTATAGTTTTAAGTAAGCTCCTGCCGTCTTTTATCGTGACGGGACATTTACCGCTCAAGTTAAGCGCGTTGAAAACTCTCACAGGCACAGGCAGGGTCTCCTCGATTTTTTTGCCCTTTAAATCAGCATATATTTCTTTATTAGAATTATACGCCTTAAGCTCGCCATTCTCAAGATACGCCGCCTTATCCGCGAGCTTAAAAAGCTCCTGAAATAATTTTTAAAA
>CAJOHT010000084.1:2594-7844 GCA_905234305.1 uncultured Ruminococcus sp.
TCATTGGCGAATATTGGGTCGAGCATAGAAGTCGGCTCATCAAGAATCAACACCTCGGGATCAACTGCCATAACAGAGGCAAGATTTAGAAGCTGCTTCTCTCCGCCTGACAGCGAATCCGTCGGACGGTCGATAATATCGCTGAAGCCGAAATAACCCGCAGCCTCGGCAACCTTTGAGCGTATTATTTCCTTATCATAACCAAGACTCTCCAGCCCAAACGCAAGCTCGCTGTACACCTTGTCCGTGACGATCTGACTCTCGGGATCCTGAGAGATAAATCCGATATTTCGGGCGCTTTCTCTATCCGATATCTCTTTAATCTTTTTTCTTTTATAGAATATTTCCCCGCCAATAACTCCTAAAGGAGTAAGCTCCTTTTTCAGCATTTTAAGAAGTGTTGTTTTTCCGCAGCCCGACTGCCCGATTATAAGCAGAAACTCTCCCGCGTTTATTTTTAGGCTAACGGAGTTTAAGGCTTTTTTATCGCATTTATTGTAGGTAAAACTCAGATTTTTGAGATTGAATACTTCCACCTTATCCCCTCCTTCACTTCATAAATAAACGGAATAAACGATAATAAAAAGAATGAAACGTATCCCGCGCAAATTCTCATATCCGCTTTAGGAATTATAAGCTCGGGATAATAGGTAAACTCTCCTACGCATATTAACGAAACGGTAAATAAAACCGCCGATATTATTAAATAAACTGCGTCCGAAACCGTAAATCTGAAACGGTAATAAAAACTCCTGGGTTTTAGCCCGTAGCCTCTCGCCTTCATACTATCGGATGTAAGTATTGAATTCTCCATACTTTGGGTAATAACCGCCGAAAAACTAAGCATATATCTTTTTAATCTCGGGATTTTTTTACCGATCAGCTTTTGTGATGTATTAATATTTTTAAAACTCCGTACAAACTCGGGGATAAATCTCAGCGTCATAGAAAAAACAAGCGCGAGCTTCGGGAATATTTTTCCAAAAAGGAAAATTAATTTTTCACTGTCAAATACTGAGTTAATGCACTTAAACCAAAAAATCACCTCTATTACGGCAAGTCCCAAAACCGCGCCGTAAATAAAAGCCTCGAGCGTTACGCGGTTGTCATTAATAAAAAACAATACCGTCGCGCCGTTATGAGAGAATAAGGGATTAGTAATTGCCACTGCAATAAATACGATAAGATATACGGCAGCCGATTTGGCAAGGCTTTTCTTTTCAAATAAATAAAAACCGAAAAACAGCGCGCCTGAAAATCCGATAACAAGATATATCGGATTGAATGAGAATATTGAAATAAAAATCACGAAAAAAAAGTACATAAACAGTACCGCGGGATGAAAATTTTTAAATGTACTCATATCAGCTTCCTTTGTATCTGTTTCCTATATCGGCTCCGAGGTCGCAGGTATACTGCCATTTTACAATATCTCCGTCCTTGAGCTTATACGCGTTACATCCGACGCTCGGAAATTTCCCGTTTACGCTGTATTCCCAGCCCGATAAATCCCCGCAGTCGAACTCATACAGATAATCTATTCCCTCAATATAGACGCTGTCTCCCGAGCCTTTATACTCAAACTGGATTTTATTATTTTTACATACTTTTTTAAGCGCGGTAAATACCGTATCGTCCTTATTAAACTTGACCCTACAGCTATTTAATATTTCGGCTTTACGGCGTTTTGAACCCTTATACTTAACCGCTGTCTTGCAATTTATTGAAACAGCCGCGGTATACTCGCCCGAATTGTCTTTTTTGTAATAATCCTCGGCGGTTTTTACCGAACAGCCTGAAATAATTACAGCTAAAAATAAAGGAAGAAAAATCAGCCTTTTCATTCTTTACCTCCCGATTTAACAGCAAATACTATAACGTACCCGATTATAAGAATAATTGAGTCGATATACAACGGCGTTCCTTCAGGCGTATGCTTTTTTTCACTCTTTTTTATCGGTTGGCTTTCGTTTATAACAACAATTTCGGATTCAGTTTTTTTATTTGTAATTTTATTTTTTTTATCTGAAATCTTCTTTGTTTTTTCTGTTTTAGAATTATTCCGCTTCGTTTTTACAGTTTTATTTTCTAATTTAGAATTATAAATATTTTTTATAACCGAGTTATTCTTAGATTTGTTTGTCTTAGGTTCAGGCGATTTTTTACCAGCGGAATGCTTTTTAACTGTTTTTTTAACCGCCTTATCAACTGATTGAGTATTATCGTTTTGCTTATCACTAAAGTCAAAAAACGCACTTCCGCCGCTTAAAAATCTATAAACGGAAACCAGCGCGCAAAAGCTCTGGTAGGTCGCGATATTATTGACCTCGTAGCCCTGCATATGGCAATACCCTCCCCCGCTGAGCTTAAACTCATTAAGTCCGTCGAGTAAGGTTTTTCCGTTTTTTATAAACCTGCTGTCCGTTAACGGGTTTATACCGAGAGCTGTAACAGCCATTACGACCTGCGCGGTACTTTCCGCCGTTATCTGATTGGAAAAGCTCTTATACGCTCCGCTTTCGTCCTGCCGTTTCGACAGCAGATTCAAACAGCGATTAATGCTTTCCTTAACCTTAGAACGATTTTTATAAGGCGCCAGCGCCTGCAATACGATTGCGGTAATATCAACATCCAAGCCCTTTCCGAAAAGCGCGTATCCCCCGTTTTCAAGCTCTTTATCCATAATATCGGAGACTAGTTTTTCTCTCGTTATTGTTTTTCCTTTAGGGATGCTGTAGTTTTTCGTGTCTAAAAGAATAAGCGCGTAAGAAAGCGAGTTAACTCCCTGAGCGTCGAGCGGTCTGAAAGCGGGACGGTTATATGTCGCGTCAGCTAAAAGATTACGGGAGTTCACGTTGGTTATATCCTGATTGCACGCTAAAAGCGCTAAAGCAACACGCTGCAAATCCGTAACCTTGACGCTCGCTAGTCCTTCGTTATAGAAATCTTCTACAGCGTCTTTCAGCGCGGTAATGCTTTTTTCGCTCTCGCAGTTTACGCCGTATCTTGAAAGCGCGATATAATACCAATCCGATGAAAAATCGCCCGCGTTTTTACTTAACCTGTCAAGGAATTCAGTTGTTGAGGAAGCGTTCAAATCGGCTGATTTATACGCAAGAACACCCTCGACAGCCGATTTTACGCTGTCGAGGGCGTTATTCTCCAGTGAAAAAGCGTTAAATGATACAGCTATAGCTAGAACAAGAGAAATTATTACCGCTATAACTTTTTTAATCATTTATCTCACCTTAATTTTAACTGTAAGAGCCTGTCTTACCCGCTCGCGAGTTTACTTTTACAAGATACCATTGGATACAAGTCGCGTCTTTTATATTCAGCTGATTGTCATCGTTAACGTCGCACAACCGCTGAACATCCTGACTTAATTGAGTAAGCGCTACAATATACTTTTGTATCAATGTTACATCCTTAATGCTTATCGACTTGTCCCCGTTAGCGTCGCCGTAAATCGCCGAGTTATTTTCGGAGCTTTCGGGCTGAGTATCGGATTGCGCAGAAGTTTCCGGAATGTTAGTGGTTTGAGTAGCCTGCGTGATCTCGGCTGTCGAGTTTTCCGTAGCGGCAGTCGCAGGAACAGTTTCCTCAGGCTTTATATCCGTACCGCCTGTTAGAGCGACTCTTACGCTGAAATCCGAAGCGTATTCAGGTTTTACGGTATGGTTGCTTATATAACTGACCAGATTATTGCTGTCGGCAACTTCGTAACCGTCGCTATCCTTCTTAGTATCTGCGGCTCCGAGTAAATTAATATCAAAATCAATAACCTTGTCTGAGGTTATGTTTTCAGAAACAACAAAACGGAATGTAATTAAAAGGTTCTCGCTTGTATAATCTCCAACACTTCCGTTTGGTGAAGTATAGGTAAACACATACGCGTCTTTTTTTGTATTGTAATTACCGATAGAAGTACACTCAGGGAATTGTTCCCCCATTACAACATAATCTTTTTTACCTTTATCTGAAGCGATACCAAGAGAGCTTTTATCATATTTTAAATATACTGTACCGTCAAGCATTTTCTTCTTAGCTTTTACATAATAGTTCAGGTCGAATGTATCTCCCGCTTTATAAACCTTAGAAACATCGCCGAATAAACTCTGCGCACTTTTTACGGTTATCTTATAACCGTCCGCGGCGGATGCCGAAATCACATACATCGAAAGCGTTGAGAATAACATAATTATTGAAATAATGATTGATGATGAGGTTTTAAACTTTCTCATAATACACTCTCCCCGAGTCTTTGTAACAGCCGTAAATTATTTTACTGTCACTTTTAATTTCAACTTAATGCTTTTGTTTGTAAGAACGGTAATTACGGCTTTACCCTTTTTAACAGCGGTTATTTTTCCGCTTTTGCTGACCTTAGCTGTCTTTTTATCGGAAGATTTATAGGTCTGGGTGCCTGCTTTTCCTGTAATCTTTATAGTATATTTACCGCCTTTTTTAAGCGTTATCTTATTCTTTTTCAGCTTAGGATTCTTTACTTTTACCTGGAAAGATTTGCTAACGCCGTTATTCTTAACGGTAATTACGGCAGTACCTTTTTTAACAGCTGTCACCTTACCGTTTTTGCTTACCTTAGCAATACTCTTTCTGTTCGAAATATAAGAAGTGTTGCCTTTTTTATTTGTGATTTGTTCATTAATTTTAAAAGTCTGGGCTACGTACAAGGTCTGATCTACGGGAACATCTATTACAGTTTCATCCACATTAGGAACAGGCTCGGTAGCTACAGGAACAGAATCAACATCCAAATACTCTATCGGAATAGTATAATCCTCAGGGAATCGGCATACGAGGGGAACTCCGCTTTCGCCTTTCTTTTCAACCTGAATACTAAAAACTCCCGAATAATGCTTGGTAAAGTCAACAGCGCCGTTTTCATCGGTAATGTACTCATCATCCCCGACAAAGAGTTTAGCGCCTGTTACGGGAGCCCATGCTGAGCTTGAAGTCCAGTTGCCGTTTCCGTCATCCGTCCATACGGTATCAAAGCTCTTAACCTTAACAGTACCCTCGTTTACCTTTTCGGTATCGAGTACAGGGATCTGACATCCCATATCGCCGTAATAGAAAAGGATGCTGTCACCGTTTTGCACCTTATAATCAGCTACTCCGACACTAGGAGTTTCTCCGTTAACAGTATACTGCCAGCCGTCGTAACCGCCGAATTTTCCGTTTTTCTCACCGTTAATCGAAGTAATATAATTAGTTTCGATACCCTCA
>CAJOHT010000085.1 GCA_905234305.1 uncultured Ruminococcus sp.
GCAGGCCTTCTCGAAGAAATAGATCAGATAACCGAGGTTATACTCGTCCATCGCGTCGACTGTCAGCACGACATTGGGCACGCCGCCGTCGTTGTGAGCCAGCACGGTGCCCTCAAAGGCCTTGCGGTTTACGAATTCCATCGTCTTGCCCGAGAGGAAGTTGAGCCCGTCGACGTTGGTCGGATCGGTGCCCAAAGTGATCTCGCGCTGTACCTTGTCGAAGAGGACCACGGTCTCGAACAGATTGCGGCGGCCGTCCTGGATATACTGACCCATGGAGTGCAGGTCAGTCGAGAAGATGACGGAGGCCGGGAAGATGCCCTTCTGGTCCTTGCCCTCAGACTCGCCGTAAAGCTGCTTGAACCACTCGTTCATAAGGGTGAAGGCGGGCTCATAGCTGACGAGTATCTCGGTAGACTTGCCCTTATTATAGAGCAGGTTGCGGATAGCGGCATACTTGTAGCAGTCGTTCTTGTCAAGATCGGGCTCGACAAACGCGTCCTGAGCGGCCTTTGCGCCTGCCATGAGTGCGTCGATATCCGCGCCGGATACGGCTATGGGCAGCAGACCGACCGCGGTGAGAACGCTGTAGCGTCCGCCGACGTCATCCGGTACGACGAAGGTCTCATAGCCCTCGGTATCGGCGAGCATCTTAAGGGTACCGCGCGCCTTGTCTGTGGTGCAGAAGATACGCTCGCGGGCTCCGTCCTTGCCGTATTTTTTCTCAAGAAGCTCGCGGAATACGCGGAAAGCGATAGCGGGCTCGGTGGTTGTGCCGGACTTGGAGATCATATTGATAGAGATGTCCTTGCCCTCGCATATCTCGATGAGCTCCGCCAGAGCGTTGGAGCTGATGGAGTTGCCGGTATAGTAGATCTGAGGGGTGTCCTTGCAAAGTGCGTTGTAGTTGGGGGACTTGATGAACTCGATAGCCGCGCGGGCGCCGAGGTATAACGACAAATATGTCGGAATTAGACTGTATCTTCGCGGCAGCCTTCTTGATGCGGGCGAGCTCGTCCTTATCATAGTCGGTGGGCAGGTTTAGCCAACCGATAAAATCATTGCCCAGTCCTTTGCCGGAATGGAGCGCCTCATGTGCCGCCTTGACAGCAGGAGCTATGCCGACATACTCATCGGCACCCAAAAAGCCCTGTAAATGTTTATCGCTGAGAACAGTAGCCATAAAAATCCTCCTTAAAATTCCTGAGAAGAAGAATGCATACTTCTTCTGATATTATCACATTGATTATACTATATTCCCGGCACCTTTGCAACAGAATTTGTAAGAATTTTGTTAACAAAATCTAAATTTTGTAATGTTGATCCGATCCGGCACAAGATATGGTGAGAGTTAACTCAGTCAGATAAATATGAGGCGGGATGATCCCGCCCCGTGCTCAGCCTATAATTTGATAAGAGCATTCCACAATAATGCGAATACCGAGACGAAAGACTTCTTCTCCACCGCACCGGCGGTAACGACGTCGAAGGAGGCCATCTCCTCCCCGTCCATGGAGAATCTCAGGGTGCCGACCTTCGCGCCCTTCCCGACCGGGGCAGGGATGCTCTCCGAGATATTCAGCGTACGTTCAACCTTATCTGATTGCCCCTTAGGTATCGTTATGTAGCCGATATCGCTGCAAACGATATCGACCGTGCTCTCCATACCGCCGTCAACCGTAACGGGATACAGCTCTTCGGTCAGCTTCAGTTCGGCGCTCTCGAAGTTAGCAAAGCCGTAATCCAGCAGAGCTGCCGCATCTCTGAAGCGCTCGGTGCCGCTGCCGGCTCCCAGAACGACAGCTATCAGGCTCAGACCGTTTCGCTCTGCGGTAGCCGATATGCATGAGCCTGCGTCGCCTGTGGTGCCGGTCTTGAGGCCGGTAATGCCGTCGTATGTCCTCAGCAGTTTATTTGTATTTACGATCTGAGTTTTACCGCCTCTAAGTTCATCAATCCAGATAGACGTATAATCAAAAATCTTCTTATATTTTATAAGCTCCGAGGACATCAAAGCCACATCATACGCGCAGGTTAAATGGCCTTTCTCGTCGAGCCCGTTGCAATTTTTAAAAACAGTATGCTTCATACCGAGCTTTTTCGCGCGCTTATTCATTTCCTCAACAAAGGCTTTTTCGCTGCCGCTTACAGCCTCGGCAAGTACAACCGCAGCGTCATTAGCTGAGGCAACGGCTGTAGCCTTTATTAAATCATCTACCGACATTCTCTCCCCTTCCTCGAGCCAGATATCCGAACCGCCCATAGACGCTGCGTGAGCCGACGCCGAAAGAGTGTCATTCAGCTTCAGCTTACCGCTCTCAACCGCCTCCATAACAAGCAGCAGTGTCATAACCTTAGTAACGGAAGCGCAGGCACGCCTCTCGTGAGAATTCTTTTCGGAAAGGATTTTTCGGCTTTCCGCCTCAATAAGTATCGCCGACGGCGAGCTTAAATCGATATTGCTCTCGGCACGGGCGGCAATAGGCAGCGACCCTAAAATCAGTATACACGAAAAAATCGAAAATAATCTTTTTAACATATAAAAACACCTCGTTCATTTATACGAACGAGGCGCAATAATTATGCAGATAAACTATTAACTGTTAATTGATGATTATTCTTAATTAATCAAACATACAGCGTGGGCGGAAATACCCTCTCCCGAACCGGTAAAGCCGAGCTTTTCCTCGGTAGTAGCCTTGACGCTTACCTTAGCCACATCTATACCGCAGGCTTCGGCGATATTCCCGCGCATAGAAACGATATAATCCTTCAGCTTAGGCTTTTGAGCAATCACGGTAGAGTCGATATTCTCTATTTTATATCCGTTTTCGTAAAGCACACGGCACACTTCTTTAAGAAGCAAAATACTGTCGGCTCCTTTAAACCTCTCGTCGGTATCGGGAAACAGCTTTCCGATATCTCCGAGCGCCGCCGCTCCGAGAAGCGCGTCCATAATCGCGTGCAAAAGCACATCAGCGTCGCTGTGACCGAGCAATCCCTTCTCGTACGGAATATCAACCCCGCCGAGTATCAGCTTTCTGTTTTCTGTTAATTTATGTACATCGTATCCGTGACCTATTCTCATTTTTTTATTATCCGCGTCAGGCGCGGAAGTTCCTTTCTATAGATTCATTTTCCGTAACCTTAATAATATAGTATACAGTAGTCAGTAATCAGTAGACAGAATTAAACTGATTACCAACTGCTTACTGACTACTGCCTACTGTCGATAATGCTCTCCGCCAGTATAATATCGCTCTGCGTAGTGAGTTTTATATTCGTTTCGCTTCCGATTACTATGTTAACCTTTTCGCCGATATTCTCGACCAGCTTGCAGTCATCGGTAACGGGCTGTTTATTCTCCTCGGCAAAGTCAAGCGCCTTTAAATAAAGATTCTTCTCGAAAACCTGCGGCGTCTGTACCGCGCGCAACGTACTTCTCTCGGGAGTCGAGATTATCTCGTTTTTATCGTTGACGACCTTAATAGTATCCCCTAAAGCTGCGGCGCCCGTCATCAAAGCGTTCTCCACAACCTTTTGAATATCGACGCTGCTTATAAGCGGACGAGCGCCGTCGTGAATGGCGAAGTGAGTAGTTCTCTCGTCGCATACCATAATCCCGTTGCGAACGCTGTCGGAACGTTCCGCTCCGCCCGAGGCTAAGCCTCTTACTTTTTTATATCCTTTTTCCTCGATTATACTCTCGATTTGAGAACGGTCGGAGTCGCGGCATACCACAACCACGCTGTCGATAACATCCGAATTCTCAAACGCTTTTAATGTATGGGAAATTACAGGCTCGCCCTTAAGCTCGATAAACTGCTTGCTGATTTCGAACCCCATTCTTGTCGAATTACCCGCGGCAACTATGACCGCGCTTACATAACACTTATCCATAGCTTATTTAAACAGCGACTTTACAATAGTCGTAATAAAGTCGGTTCCGTAAATTACAAGCGCGATTAAAAGTATAAACAGGATAGCCGAAAGCACCCGTACCGTTGTACGTTTAGCGCGCGACATATTCTCGAATTCCTCGGCAGGAGAAGGCTCTTCTTCCTCAACTATCTCAGTACCCTCGAGTTTGATAGCTCCGATACCGACGGCAACATCATACGCCTTTTCGTAAAGCTCATAAGGCACCAAAATATCAAATCCGTCAAAATCCAAGCCTGTAAGAAGCTGAGAATTCGCGCTGACCATATGGCGCGTATAAACGCTCGGAATACCGCTGTCGGAAAGCGCCGCCTGAACACGGTCGCGCTCGATAACATCTCCCGAACAAAGATACACCGAGGTAGTTTCATCTTCTATTAATTTCAACTGCTTGCCCTTGCATTCGGCGCAAGCGCATTTTACATCCTCATCATTATACAGTTTTTTACATTTAGGACAGTATTTCATCCGCTCATCCCCTTCAGGGTAATTATAACAAAGTTATTCTTTTATTTCAAGAGAAAAGAGTTAAGAACTGTACTCTTAACTCTCCCCTAAATCCTATAACCTAAATCCTAACCCCTGAAAATCGGTTGAGGTTGTACACCTTTCAGAACCTTCTCGACGCATTCGGGAATAAGCTCAAAATGTCCGACAAGGGATTTCGGCTTATTAACATAATCATCCTGACTCATCGGAACAAAAAATATATTTTTGGTATTCAGCAATCTGCCGATATTCTGGGCTGAAGCGCCGAGTCCGTCATTGGACGCGACGCAAAGCAGCGTCGGGCGGTTTATCCTTAGATGAGATTTTACCGCCATTGTAACCGCGCTGTCTGTAATCCCCAAAGCCAACTTGGCTAAAGTATTTCCCGTACAGGGAGCGACAATTATAAGGTCGCACATTTTTTTAGGACCGATAGGCTCGGCTCCTCTTATCGAGGAGATGACATTATTGCCCGTTATTTTTTCAATTCTATCTATATAATCGCGCGCGGCGCCGAACCGTGTATCGACGCCCGCGGCGGTTTCACTCATTATCGGGATAACGTTATAGCCCTCGTCCTTAAGCCTTTCAATCTGGGCGACAGCCCGAGAAAAAGTACAGAACGAGCCGCACATAGCAAATCCTATAGTCGCATTCAAACGCCGTATTCCTCCTTAATAATAGATATAACGGTGTCTGCCGTGATCCTGCCCGCCGTCATAGGAGAAAACTGCCCCGGGAGTCCCAGCGCCGTAATCGCGGTAAATCCGAGCTTTTCCGCCGCTTCAAAATCTACTCCGCCAGGGTATGAGGCTAAATCTATAATCAAAGTATCGTTTATACTGTTTTCGAGAATGCTTTTGCCGATAACGATTGAGTCAGCGGTATTAAAAACTATATCGTAACCTGAAATCGATTTAAGCTCAGGAGTCATTACGCTTTTATTGCCCTCGGCTCTTATACGGGCGGCTTTTTCGCTGCTTCTCGTCGCGACTGTCACCTCGGCGTTTACGGATTTTAATATCAACGAAAGATTTCTGCCTATTCTCCCGTAACCGATAACTAGGATTTTTGAACCGAGAATAGTTCTCTCATAGCTTTTAATAGCTACACACAGCGCTCCCTCGGCAGTAGCCTCGGCGTTAAGCTCGCAGTAATCCCCGCGGCTGAGTAAATCATAAGACTCAACACCTTTAAGCGAAGACGCTCTACCCATAAACACAGGTTTTATATTAAGAACGGATTTTAATTTTCGGTCTAATTTTATTTCTTTATCAGAAAAATAACAAGGTATAGTATCGCCCTTCACGCCTGTAATCGGGAGCAAGAACGCGTCCGCGTTATATACCGCGGTATCCAAATCAACGAGCTTTAAAGAGCCGTAGCTTTCGAGCAAATCAAATCCCGAAATCAAAACGTTAAAACCGTAATCACACAAAGCCTTCGCGCAGAAAAGCTGGCGCTTATCCCCGCCGAGTACAGATATTGTATTAATTTTATTCTTCATAGCTGACACCTACTATGTGATATACTATGAAGCGGATAAAAAAATGTGATAATAGAGATTCAGGATACAGGAGTTGGTAAAACGCTGGAGGTTGATTCTCTACTTTATACTTACCGCAATATACAAATTGCACAAATAATCACGGCATTTTTTGTACACATAACGCTTAAGGTTTATGATATAATATAATTGTTGATTAATCATCAAACAAAAGGAGGAAATTTATTATGCTCAAAAAAACTATTTCAGTATTATTATCGTTAACAATTCTCTTAGGATTGTTTTCATTAGCTGCTGTCGAGGCGGGAGCTGCAGGAGATACTTCGGCTTATGTCGCTGACGCAAGGAACGAAACATTCAACGTCAACGGCTATAACGGCACAGTTAAAGTAACGTACAGAATCCCGAAAATCCTATTGAACAGCGATGACGCGAAAAACGTTAACACCGAAATTCTAAACACGTATTCCGATAATTTCAAAGACGCAGCAAATCAGGGCGCGTTTGAAGAAACGGTAAGCAAATCAATAGATTATGAGGCTTATACCAACGGCAGTGTTTTAAGCGTTGTTATAACAAATAAACATCCCCAGAATTCGGTAGTTACATACAGCGTATACAACTTCGATATCTCAAGCGGAAAACAGCTTGACAATAAGGCTCTTGCGGAGAAGATGAACGTAAAATGGAACGATGTAAAAGCTGCTGTCGCCGACGCGGTCAAAGCCGATTTTAAAAACGTTTCACTCTCTGATAAATTCAGCAAAGAATGCTACGATAAAAGTTTAAGCGACTCAAACCTTGAGGCGTCAGATATTTATATCGGCAAAAACAATACGCTCGAAGCCGTATATCTCGTTTACTGGATAGCGGGAGCGAGCAAATATTATCACGTTGCCGATTTAAAAATCTTACCTGTTATAGATTTGAAATCCTGTATTGCCGACAATAAAAACGAAACTGTTACGGCAATAGATAAAAACGGCAAAAAAGCCGAGTTCAAATACAGAACTCCTAAAATTCTGATTAACAGCGAAGACGCCGCCTTGGTCAATAAAGAAATAGATGACGTTTATAACGATTATCTTAACCGAGCTAAAACAGCAGGCACCAAAGAATCGTTTAACGACTGTATGAAATCAATAGATTACGAGGCTTATCTCAACGGCTCGGTATTAAGCGTGCTTATTAAGTATCAGTATTATTATACATCTCAGTATTTTTACGGAGTATATAACCTGGACGTATACACAGGCGACTATCTCGTTAACGAAGATATTACGGAAAGCATCGGCTCAAAGTGGAGCGACGTAAGATATAACGTTAAGGATACTATTTACGCAGACGTAAACGATTGGTTCGCGAAAAACGGTAAGGGTATGGATATCAGCGGATATCTCGAGAAAAATACAACGGACGATAATATAGATTATACAAACCTGTATCTCGCCGAGAACAAAGAGCTTATGGGCGCGTTCCGTATTTACTTACCCGTACAGGGCGGAACCTTCTATAAAATTATGCCAATCAATACTGAGATCGTTTATCTCAGCGCGGGAAGCGTATCCCGCCTTATAGATAATTATGAAGACGTAGAAAGGTGGACAAATTCAGACAGAACCGTTGCAAGAATGAAAGCAGGCGTAGCTTACGGATTTAAAAAAGGTCTGTCCAGAATCACCGCGTATTTTAAGGACGGAAGCACTAAGGTCTTTTACATAATCGTAAGAAAAAATCCGAAATTAAAAATCAGCGGCAAAACATTCTCCAAGAGCAAAACTTACAAGATAAAAAGGAACAAAACTATTACCGTAAAAATATCGGGAAAAGTTCCAAACACAAAAAACACCTATAAGTCATCCAATAAAAGAATAGCTAAGGTAATCTCAAAGAGAACAGCCAAAACTGTTAAAATAAAAGGATACAGACGCGGCAAGGCTACTGTAGCGATTACCGTTAACGGCGTTAAGTATAAAATCAAAGTAAAAGTTAAGTAATTAAAAAGCACGGCTCAAAACTCTAAAATGAGTTTTGAGCCGTAACTTTTTTTTAAAATCAATCGTCTTTCGCTTCAGCGTCGTCATCCCAATCATCGTCGCCCGCTTCAGCACCGTCATCGCCGTCGTCATCGCCGTCATCAGCGTCGTTGTTGTCGTCCTCGTCCTCGTCTTCATCATCATAATAATCGTCATCATCTTCGTCGTCTTCGTCCTCAGCGCTTTTACTATACGTTTTTTTAGCGCTGTTGCCGTTATTCGCGGTTTTATTCTGCGCGGCGGTTTTTGAGGCACTTGACTTTTTATCTTTAGATGTTGTTGATGAAGCCGTGGAAGCAACGGCGGTTTCGGTTGTCGGTTCCGTTTCAGCTTCCTTAGTGCAGTTGCATCCGATTAAAATTACCGAAAGCAGCATAGCGCAAAGAAGCGCAATTGCTTTTTTCAAGACAATTACCTCCATTCATTTATTGCGAAATAATTATACCTTAATCGGAATTCTATGTCAATATTTTTTCAGGGATATATAAGACGACAGCATTTGCTTAAACAGTTGATTTCCGAGTCTTTGAGAAACATCTTGCCGTCCTTTGGCAAGGCAGCAAAAACTTACCGCTTCCTTTAACCTCAAATCATATATCTTGATTCAAATCATAACCACCCGTCAAACGGGTGGTTTGCTCGTGGGCTATAAGCCCCGTTACCAACCCGCGTCTCAAGGCGCGGGCTTTCACTTTGTTCAAGC
>CAJOHT010000086.1:0-1376 GCA_905234305.1 uncultured Ruminococcus sp.
TATAACTTTGTCGGTGTGTAGTCAAGCTGTCGGTTATTTTCTTAGTAAAAGACCGTTTTTTAAATCTTCCTTTGCCTGAGCCTTTACTATAAAGTGCTGTTTTTTACCTGTCGCGGTTCTCGGAACGTCGTCAATTAATCTGAAGTAACGCGGAACCTGATACTTTGAAAGATTAGGGGAATTTTTGCAGAACTCGAGTATTTCGCCGACAGTTACGTTTTTATCCTCGGGTATAACGTAGGCGACTACAGCCTCTCCGCGTGTTTTATCGGGAACAGAGGTGACGATACATTCCTTAACCTTATCGAACATATTGATCGCTTCCTCGATACGCGCGGGGTAGATATTCTCGCCCTTGCTGATAATCATATCGTCCTTACGTCCCGCGACCGTGACAAATTGATTTTTATCCCATGTTCCTATATCGCCCGTGTACATCCAGCCTTTGTAGAATTTTTCCTTAGTGACTTCCTCGTTGTTAACGTAGCAGTAAGTTGTTTTAGCAGGGCATTTTATAATGATTTCGCCTTCGGTACGATTATCGGTAGGAACCGTTTCGTCAGGCTCCGCTTTTTTATCCTCATAAACCTTTACTATCCTTACTTCGTCGTCGGTACAGCTTTTACCAGCGCTTCCCGACATAGCGGGTAAGTCCTGAGGCCTTAAAAAAGTATTCCAGAATGACTCTGTAGTACCGTAGCCGTTGAATATATTAGGAGTGAGTACCTCCTGAAAGCGTATGCAGTCCTGTTTTTCAAGAGGACTTCCCATTGTGATAATGCCTTTAAGAGAGCTTATATCCTTAGGGTGCTTTTCCTGACGGGTAGCTAAAAGACCTAAAACGGAGGGTACGCCGATCAAGAAAGTGATTTTATATCTTTGAACGTATTCAATAGTTGTTTTAGGATGAAAATCTCTCATAATAACTATCTCTCCGCCCGCGTAAAGGGTAGGAGTGATGCCGCCCGAGTGAATTCCTCCGCGGTGGAACCAAGGAGTCATATTCATAGTTTTATCGTATGGCGTAAGGGGAAAATGCATTATTACGTCGTGGGCAGACAGTACCTCGTTAATATTGTTGAGAGGAACGCCCTTAGGAGTACCCGTAGTACCCGACGTCTGTAATCTAAGAACCTCGTCATAAATATGAGGCTTAAAGTCTACGGGAGGATCAGCCTCGCTTTTTCCTTCAATATAGTCCTCATATTTTATATGACCTTCGGGAGCATTTTCGTATTTTCCTAAATAATCTGCCATAATAACGATTTTCGGCTGATGCTCGGCTATTTTAAGCGCTTTAACGGCAGTGTCTGTGATAGCGCTGTCATATATATAAACTACGGGTTTGTTATGATTGATTATCTCCGCTGTTTCCC
>CAJOHT010000086.1:1402-6579 GCA_905234305.1 uncultured Ruminococcus sp.
AGTTAGCGGGATTGGAGATAGCCCCGAGCTTCTGGGGAGCTATATGAGAAAAAACAAAATACGGTGAGTTATATATCTGGAAGAAAACTATGTCGTTCTTTTTTATTCCGTCGTTCTTCATAGCGTTGGCAAATTTATTGCACTCCGCGTTAAGCTCGCGGTATGACCATTTTTTATGTGAGGCGGGGTCGTTGAGAGCGGTTTTATTACCGAACCGCATAACGTTCCTCATAAAACCGTTGAGCCATGTGTACTCGGATTCAAATGTTTCTTTAAACATTGTGATGTCGTATGTATACATAATTTTCTCCTTCTGTCTTAATTGCTTTTATTTGTTGTCGTATTTGCCTACTATTACGCTGGAGTTCTGACCTCCGAACCCGAAGGCGTTTGACATAGCGTACTTTATATCAGCTTTTTTAGCTTTGTTGGGAATGAAATCAATACCACAGTCGGGGATAGGGTTTTCAAGATTGATTGTCGGCGGTAATATTCCAGTTTCAACAGCTTTTATGCAGGATATTACTTCGGTTATTCCGCCCGCGCCCATCATATGACCAGTTGCTCCTTTGGTTGAGCTTACAGGCGGAGTATTGTTTCCGAATACCTCGAGAACCGAGTGGGTCTCAACCTCGTCGCCCTTAGGCGTTGAGGTTCCGTGTGCGTTGATATAACCGATATCCTCGGGCTGTAAACCGCCTTCCTTAAGAGCCTGTCTCATACAGGCTACAGCGCCTTTTCCCTCGGGATGAGGCGCTGTTACGTGGTAAGCGTCCGAGGTGTTTCCGCAGGCTATAAGCTCGCCGTATATTTTAGCGTTTCTCGCTTTAGCGTGTTCCTCGGTTTCGAGTACAAGCGCTCCGCCGCCTTCGCCGATTACGAAACCGTCTCTCGCTTCGTCAAACGGACGGGAGGCTTTTTGAGGATCATCGTTGTTGCGCGAAAGCGCCTTAGCGGTAGCGAGACTGTGAATAAAGATAGGGCAGTGAGCCGACTCGGCTCCTACAGCAAGCATAACGTCAGCTTTGCCGGCGTTTAAGAGCATAGCTGCCTGATAAATAGCGTCGCCGCCTGAGGAACAGGCTGTTGATAACGTGAAGCTGGGGCCTGTAATGCCGTGAGCTATCGCTATATTCGCCGCGGCAATATTGCCGAGGATTTTCGGAATAAATCTTGGACCTACCTTTTTTGCGGAGCCGTTTGTAAGTTCTTCCTGAGTAAAGGCGATAGTAGAAATACCGCTCATAGCCGTTCCCATTATAATACCTGTTCTGTCAGGTTCGATCTCAAGCCCGGACTGAGCGAGAGCTTCTTCGGCGGCAATATAAGCGTATTGCATAAAGGCGTCGGTTTTTCTTACGACATCCTTCGGAAGATATTCGGCAGGGTTAAAATCTTTTACCTCGCCAGCAATCTGAACGGGGAGTTCATCCGCGTTAAAACTCTTTATTTTATCGATTCCGCATTTGCCTTCAATAAGAGCATTAAAAAAGTTTTCAACGCCGATTCCTACAGGAGTTACCGCTCCCATACCTGTAATAACTATCTTACCCATAATTTACCTCCGAATCATATCGCGTAAGTTTTTTCATAATATATTATTATAGCAAATATCAGTCACAAATTCAATGTTTTTATTTTTGAAAACCGATTAATCGGTTTCTCGTATTAAACGACGTCTATATAATTGTTCCTCCGCCTACTACTGTATCGCCGTCGTACATAACTACCGCCTGACCCTTGCATATAGCGCGCTGAGGTTCATCGAAAATAACGTGGATTCTATCCTTGTCGATTTGAGTGACAACAGCGGGCTGTTCTTTCTGGTTATAACGCACCTTGGCGTATACTCTCATAGGTTCTGTGATTTTGTCGCAGGTTATAAGGTTAATATTGTCCGCGTAAAGCTGTGAGGTAAATAAATCCTCGTTAAAGCCTAAAACAACCTTATTGTTTTTTAAATCCTTCTCGCAAACATACATAGGAGCGGGAAGCGCCAGCCCTAAGCCTTTGCGCTGACCTATCGTATAACGGATTATACCCTTATGTTCGCCGAGTACGTTTCCGTTTTTATCGACAAAATCGCCGTGCGGATAGCTTTTGCCTGTATATCCCTCAATGAACTCGGCGTATTTTCCGTCGGGAACAAAGCATATATCCTGGCTGTCGTGTTTATCGGCGTTAATAAAGCCGTTTTCCTCGGCTATTTTCCTGACTTCGGTTTTATTCAATTCTCCGAGTGGGAAGAGCGTGTGTTTAAGCTGTTGTTGAGTCAGTGAGTACAGAACATAACTTTGGTCTTTTGTATTGTCCAGGGCTTTTTTAAGAATAAAACGCTCTGATTTTTCATCAAATTCGATACGCGCGTAGTGACCCGTTACGACATAGTCCATTTCGAGTTCTTTCATTCTTTGCATAAGCCTGTCAAATTTTATGTACCTGTTGCAGTCTATACAGGGATTAGGCGTTGAGCCGTTTTCGTATGCTTCTATAAAGCGGTCGATTACCGCTTCGTTAAAGCTGTCGCGGAAATTAAAGACATAATAGGGGATAGATAGCCTGTTGCAAACTGCTCTCGCGTCGGCAATATCATCCGCAGAGCAGCAGGTCTTTGAATTGTTAATACCGATATCCTCGTTGTCATACAGCTTCATTGTTATTCCCGTGCAGTCATAACCCGCTTGTTTTATTAAAAGAGAGGCGACGGAGCTGTCCACGCCGCCGCTCATTGCTATTAATGCTTTTTTCTTCATTGTCCGAGTCTTATCATTTCATCAATACATTTTTTCGCGTCTGTTATCGTCTTTTCATCGAGTAAGATTTCCTCGCCTGCCGTGCCGTTTAAGCAGTTGTAAAGGTCTACTAACGTTGTAGCCTTCATATTCGGGCAAATAAGTTTTAAACTGAGATAGTGGAATTTTTTATCGGGACACATATACTGGAGATGCTCGGCAATGCTGATTTCGGTTCCGATTATGAACTCTTTTTTATCGGATTTTACGGCGTAATTCATTATCCCCGAGGTCGAGCCGATATAATCCGCCATAGCCGCTACCTCGGGAGTGCATTCGGGATGTACCAGGACCTCTGCTTCGGGGTAAAGCTCTTTAGCTTTTTTTACGTCGTCGGTATTTACGCAGGCGTGTATAGGACATCCGCCCGAGAGTAGTTTAAAATTCTTTTCGGGAAGTTGCTTCGCGACATAAGCTCCTAAGTTGCAATCGGGGATAAAGAGGATGTTTTTATTCTCGATTTTAGAGCAAATCTCGACCGCTGAGGATGAAGTCACGCATACGTCGCAGATTGTTTTTAAATCAGCCGTAGTGTTGATATAGGCAACTACCGTATAGTCGGGGTATTGCTTTTTGACCTGACTTATAAGCTGTCTGTCCATTTGATCCGCCATCGAGCATCCCGCGTGGGGGTTAGGCATAAAAATATGCTTTTCGGGCGAGAGTATTTTACAGGTCTCCGCCATAAAGCGCACTCCGCTCATTACAATGTTTTTGTTGGGAGCTTTTGAGGCGTCTACGGAAAGTTTATATGAGTCGCCCGTAAAGTCAGCGACCTCAAGGATTTCCCTTGCCTGATAGCTATGCGCGAGGATACATATATCCTTTTCTTCTTTTAATTTTATTATTTCATTTTGAAGCTGAGCTATTGTCATATTGTTAACCCCCAAAATCAGTTTAATTTATTATACTGTTATTTTATAGGTTTTTCAAGAGTTTTATCTTTTTTGTAAATTTTAGCTGAAAATAGTATTTACTTTTTGAATTTAATGTGTTATAATTCAAATGTATTTATATAACTATAGCTTACAGTAAGTAATCGGAGGTATTATTTTATGAAAAAGGCGCTTTCTATTGTTATTGCATTAATAATTCTGGCTGTTTCGGCTATGCCTGTTTTTGCGGCTCCCAGTCCGACGGCAAGTAAGGAATATAAGGTAACTGTTCATAAAACCAACGGCGGATCAGGTACTTATACTACTAAGATCAATAAGGACGGAAAGCACGCTACGATTACCGCTCATCCTAAGAACGGTTATGAATTTGTAAAATGGAAGGCTAAGGGTAAATACGATATCGAGGACGGCGATCTTGACGATGAAAAGATTAGAATTCTTTTGAACAGCGATGTTGAGTTTACTCCGATATTTAAGAAAATCGGCACTAAATCTCATACAAGCTCTCCCTCAATAAGCCGTAATACTTCCCCTGTATCTCCTAAGACGGGCGATAATTCGATTTTCTTCTTGATTGGCGGAATTGCTCTTATAGCTGCCGCTTTCTCGGCAGTAGGAATTAAACTTGCTGTTTCAAAAAAATAATATTATAAAACGCTCGGCTCTGTGAAAAACTCACAGAGCCTTTTTTGGTATTAATTGAATAATTACTATATATCAAAAGGAGTCAGGGGTTCATTTTTTAGTTTTCCAGATTTATCTTTCAGCGGTTTTCCGCTTTGATAAACCATAGCGTTAAGGAACTCGGAGAAAACGCTTCGCCAATGATATCCGCTGTGAGCGCCTTCTTTATTAAAATGCAAAGCCAGCTTGTTTTTAGGATAACCAATTTTGTACAGACGGTTATACATATTGGAAACGAACGGGTCTGTATCGGATTTTTCGGGACCTGTATAAAAGTACAAGAAAGGAGAGTTTTCTCCGAATGTTTTTTTCTTCAGGTATTTTGTCCAGACTTTGTTGTCAAATTCCCAGAAAGAAGGAGAGAGCGCGCCGACCGTACCAAATATTTTCGGGTGTTCCATTGTTATATAAAATGCTTCAAGTCCGCCGAGGGATATTCCCGTTATTGAGGTGTGGAGCGCGTCGGTAAAGACATTATAATGCTTTTGAATGTATGGTACGATTGTTTCCGCTACAAATTCGCTGAACTGAGAGCCGTTCATATTTTCAAATTCTTGCTCTCCGCTGAACTTTTCGTCTGTTGATTTTCCGATTTTCGGAACTAACTCGTTATCGCGAGCGAAATTGTTCTCAATCGCTACGACTATCGCTTTCTGTCCTGTTACTGAGTTCATTGCCTTTACCTGCTCGGTAACAATCGGACATCCGCCTATTCTTTTTTCTTCACTCGCGAAGGTTGTCATAATATGAGCGTCAAGTACATAGACGGTTGAGTATTTTTCGCCCGAGGATGAGTCGTAATCGT